>JABJCS010000490.1 GCA_018665505.1 Alphaproteobacteria bacterium | reverse complement strand
TTCGGGGATTTCCGCTAGAGGTGCATGGCCTGTCGCGTTTCACCTCGGCCAAGGACGCAGCGCGTGCGCGCGACGGCCTGTCGCGCGGGACCGTGGATATCGTGGTGGGCACACATGCTTTGCTTGCCAAGGGGCTGCGGTTTCAAAATCTCGGCTTGCTGATTATTGATGAAGAGCAGCATTTTGGCGTTGCGCACAAGGAACAACTGAAACAGATCCGCGCCGATGTACATGTGTTAACGCTCACCGCGACACCAATCCCCCGAACCCTGCAGCTGGCTTTGTCTGGTGTTAAGGAAATGTCCATTATTGCCACGCCCCCTGTCGACAGGCTGGCTGTAAGAACATTTATCCTGCCCTTCGACCCGCTGATCGTCCGTGAAGCGATTATGCGCGAACGTTTCAGAGGTGGTCAGATATTCTACGTTTGTCCACGCATTGCAGATATTGAAGAGCTTGAAAAAGAACTCAAAGAATTGGTTCCAGACCTTAAAATCGCGGTCGCACACGGCCAGATGGGGGCAGGGGCACTCGAAGATATCATGACCGGTTTCTATGAGGGCCGTACGGAGCTTCTGCTTTCAACGCAGATCGTTGAATCTGGCCTCGATATCCCAACGGCGAATACATTGTTTGTCCACCGTGCCGATCGATTTGGGCTGGCACAGCTTTATCAGCTGCGGGGACGTATCGGGCGCTCCAAACAACGCGCATATTGCTATTTGACCATCCCAGCCGATGGCCGCATGACGCCGGCAGCCTCGAAACGCCTAGAAGTCATGCAATCACTGGACTCACTAGGTGCCGGCTTCAAACTCGCCAGCCACGACCTCGACATTCGGGGTGCAGGAAACCTGCTGGGTGACGAGCAATCCGGCCATATCCGAGAGGTTGGCGTCGAGCTATACCAGCATATGCTGGAAGAAGCCGTAGCGAACGCAAAGGGCGGTATTTCCGAAGCCGATGATACTGGGTGGAGCCCGCAGATAAACATCGGGACGCCGGTCCTCATCCCCGAGAAATATGTTACCGACCTTGATGCACGCCTCGGTCTCTATCGCCGTCTCGCTGGGTTGAATGAAACCAAAGAGATCGAAGGCTTCGCCGCGGAATTAATTGACCGATTTGGACCGTTACCGACAGAGGTCGAAAATCTCCTACAGATCATACTGATCAAACAACATTGTCGAAGGGCCGGGGTCGCGAAACTAGATGCAGGTCCCAAAGGTCTCATTATATCGTTTCATAACGATCATTTCAGCAATCCAGGTGCCCTAATTGGGCTCATTCAGGAGGAGCCCGGGCGGCTTTCTCTACGTCCCGATCACCGCCTGGTCATGCGACGTGACTGGGAGAAGGAGAATACGCGCCTACGGGGCGTCCGCCAATTCGTTACGAAATTGGCGGACATGGCAGTAGAGCAAGACGACTAGATCGGTTTACGCCAAACAGTAGCAAACCAGTGCTGTTGTTCTCGCGGAAGGCCTTTTGGCCGGTAATACTGGTCTATTAGCGAGAAACCAGACGTCTCAACGAGGTTAAGCCACTCCTTTTCAGAGTAATAGGCTCCATATCGGCCATTTGAGTAAGATTCTTCATCATTTCCTCGAGGGTTTGATGAAAACATCGCTCCACCAGCGCAAATTGTTTCAAAAACAGCATTCAAAACGTCACTTATGATGTCTTTTGGTACATGAAATAGCGATGCATTTGCAAAAACCCCGCTGAACGCCTGAGGAGGTAAATCAAGCGAGGTGAAATCCTGATGTAGAACCTCGCAGCCGGTGTGTTTCGCTGCCATATTTACGAAATTTAATGTCCCATCCAGTCCGACAGGGTCATGTCCCAGCTTCTTAAAAGCGGCAATATCTCGGCCTGGACCACATCCAAAATCGAGAATTTTATGAGGGCCTTTTCCAGCCAGCGCATTTAAGAATGCGTCATAATTCTGCGTAACATCATGATCGCGTGTGCCTTGCCAGAATCGTTCTGCGTTCTGCTCATAATATTGAATTGTTGATTCTGCGTATTCCATAACCCACTGTTTTATATCGATTTAATTAGGTATTATCCATGCGGTATTACTGGACATACTAATGCTTCATCCTAAATTAGCCATAGCAATCCTGTGCAGACCTACAAACTATTGTCCAATTAGGATCTTTACCGGACATTAACCATAATCCGAGAGACTGCTCCTAAGTTTAGAGGGGTTGGAACTATGAGGCTACACTTCGGGTTATGTGCTCGTGGCTTGGCAATCGCTGCGGCTGCCGTTTTTCTT
>JABJCS010000489.1 GCA_018665505.1 Alphaproteobacteria bacterium | reverse complement strand
GGCGGTTCCGTCGGCGGCGCGGATAGCTCACCAATGGCTGCGACGCGCGCATTCACCAATACCGGCTCCCGGTCAGGTAATGCGTAGGTATAGAGTTGTTCGTGTCGCGCTTCGAATGCGGTCTTCATTTTCGCTAGCAAATCGTCCGCAGCGAAATCGAGTTCCCGAAGATCCACATCGATTTCAAAGATTTGCTCGCCATAGCGCATATCGGCGGAGCGTTCAGCCCTAATTTGGCCGTCGAACCAGCCGGACACAGCGGCTTCCGCCTCACCCTGCAGTTCATCAAACAGCGCTCGAACTTCGTTCCGATCCAAGTCACTCACTTCACCAATGCGAGTCCGCGTCACTTCGTATCGAAGATCGGTCGTCAGCATTCCCCAAGCCGACAGCACGGAGGCGACACGCGGCACAATCACGCGCTTTAAGTCGAGAATTCGCGCGAGCGACGTGACATGCAATCCGGCCGCTCCGCCGAAGCCAAGCAACGCAAAGCGGCGTGGGTCAACACCTCTGCGAACCGTCGCCAGGCGAATGCCTTCCGCCATCTGCGTGTTGACGACGCGAAACACCCCTTCTGCCGCCGCGATCTGCTCAATGCCCAATTGTTCCCCGAGCTTGTCCAATGCCGTGTGCGCGGCGGCAAGGTCGAGATTATCACTACCGCCGAGAAAGCTGCTCGGATCGAGATACCCTAACGCCACATTGGCGTCGGTCACCGTCGCTTCCGTGCCGCCACGGCCATAGCAGGCCGGACCCGGCACCGCACCGGCACTGTGCGGGCCAACTTCCAACAAGCCGCCGGAGGTCGCCCAGGCAATCGAACCGCCACCGGCCCCCAAAGTGATAATATCCAGGCTCGAGAGCGCGATCTTCTCACCCGCGACACTGCGGTCCGCTGACAATGTCGCTTCACCGTCAACAATCAACGAAATGTCGGACGACGTCCCGCCCATATCGAAGGTGATCATCTGCCCGACATCAAGCATGTCGCTCGCATGACGCGCACCTGCCAAGCCGCCCGCCGGACCGGAAAGAACGGTGCCGGCAGCCATTCGAATCGCCTCAACAATAGGAGTCACTCCGCCATGCGACAGCGTGATCAATGCGGGGCCGCTATAGCCTGCATCTCTAAGACGGGTTTCCAGCTGGCTCAAATAACGTTCCAGAACCGGCCCCACATAGGCGTTCACCGCCGTTGTAGAGACGCGCTCGTATTCTTTGATATGCGGTAGCACCTCGGAGGAAAGCGAGACATAAACGTCGGGTAATTTCTCGGCTAGTCGCGCCCGCGTCGCCTGTTCGTGGGCCGCATTCGCATAGGCGTGCAGGTAGCAAACGGCGACCGCCTCGACGTCGGCATCCTTCAACGCATCAATCGCGGCGTCGAGTGACACTGTATCCAGCGCTACTTCCACTTCGCCGGTGTGGCGCAGGCGTTCACGCACCCCAAGCCGCAAATGCCGCGGAATTAATGCCGCTTGTCGTGGAAGCCGCAGATTATATCGCTCGGGCTTCAAACCTTCCCGCATTTCCAATACGTCGCGGTGACCTTCCGTCGTCAATAGACCGACCCGGGCTCCCTTCCGCTCCAGGAGAGCGTTTGTCGCGACCGTGGTCCCATGAACGATCCGGTCGGTCTCCGCCAGCAACGCATCAAGTGAGAGGCCGACGCGTTCGGCCATCATACTCAACCCCGTCATCACGCCGATTGACTGATCCTCCGGATTGGAAGGCGTCTTTCCGAAACTGACGGCGCCGGAATCGTCGACCAAGACGAGGTCCGTGAAGGTGCCACCGATATCGATGCCAATTCTGTACATCAGGCCGACCCTCCGGATACTAGCGGTGGCAACTCTTCCTGCGAATCCGTGGACCGCGCATCGGAGGGACGATCGCTCGGCGCGCCCCAACCTCCGCCGCCGCCGGAGCGTACATCGAACACAGACCGAGCCTTCACCGGAATTCCTTCTTCCTTGGTCTTGAGAACCCGTGCGCTGCCGTCCGGTTTTAAGATGCGGTACTCGTGGGTCGCACCGTCCTTGCCGCCTTGGCGACCCGCAGCCGCGTGAGTCGTTCCTTCACCGGCGGTATTCACAACACAATCTTCATCCGTCTCGAGATGCAGCAAAAGCTCGCACCCGGAGCCGCCGACATATTGTCCGTCGCCGCCGGAATTTTCGCGATATTCGTGACGTTCGAAATAGAGTGGGAACCTCGTCTCCGCGACTTCGACCGATCCAAATTTTAAGCCTCCCGCCGAATGCCATTCACCGCTACCGTGCCATCCATCCCCACCGGAGGAGGCACCCGCACCCGGGCGAGCGTGAAACATGTGCCAGATAAAGGGCTGGCCATTGCGCGGGTCGTCGCCCTTGATGGCGATCCGGAAGCGTTTTCCCCAACCCGCCATAGCCCGTTCCGGACAGGCGGGCGCGATGGCGGACACGATGGCTTCGATGATTTCCTGGCTGCAATGGGATGTACACAATGTTACCGGCGCTCCCGGATGCGCCCATACCACTGTTCCCTCCCGCATTTTCACGGTTAGCGGGCGAATCGTACCGGAATTCTGCGCAATGCCAGGATCGAGCAAGAACGCGAAGCTCATCACCACCGCCGATTGGGTGTTGGCGAAGGACGAATTTATAAAGCTTTCGACTTGCGGGTCGGATGCGGACAGATCGACTTCTATATCGCTGCCCTTAATCGTCACGGTTGCCCGGACGGTGATATCTTCGTTGCCGCGCCCGTCATCATCCAACAATCCCGTGCCGTGATAGACGCCGTCTTGCCAAGTTTCGACGACGGCACGTGCCTGTTTTTCAGCCGCATCCAAAATGCGCTCCTTGGCGGCCGTCACAGTTTCGGTACCGAACTCGGCAACCAACTCCCCAAGTCGGTTCTCACCCAATTTCACCGAACCAATTTGCGCGGCCAAATCGCCTTCGAAATCGCGGGGATGTCGGACGTTCACCGCGAGCATCCGGTGGATGTCGTCACGCCGCCTTCCGGCCTCATAAAGTTTGATCGGTGGAATGCGCAGCCCCTCCTGCCAAATTTCCGTCGCCGCCGCGTTATAAGCCCCATGGGTCGCACCGCCGATATCCGAATGATGCGCCCGATTGAGGGTCCAGAACACACAAGCCTCGTCGGCGAACACCGGTACAATAACAGTCACATCCGGCAAGTGACTGCCGCCGTAATATGGGTCATTCAACAGGAACACATCACCCGGCAGGATGTCGTCGCCGAAATACTCGATCACTTCCTTCGCTGCCCAGGACATGGCACCGACGTGAACCGGAATATGCTCGGCCTGTGAGACCAGCCCCCCATCCGAATCGCAAAGCGCCATTGAGAAATCACGGCTACTGTTGAGGATTTGCGAATACGAAGTGCGCAACATCGCCTCGCCCATCTCCTCGACGATGCCCGTCAATCTGTGCTGGATGACAGACGTGGTGATCGGGTCGATTTCGATTGTCATGACGAAACTCCGGTTTAAACGTCAGCGGCGTAAAGGGTGTCCGTGATCCATGGGTCCATGGCCAGCGCCATATCCAGGAGCGGCGAGGATGGCGGCACGGACATAGTCGCGGGCGCGCTCAACCGCTTCTCGTAGCGCCAACCCATTGGCCAACCCTGTCGCCAAGGCTGACGCCAGCGTACATCCGGTCCCATGCGTATTTTTGGTGTGGATTCGCTCATCATGGAATAACTCGACACCGTCCGACGTCACCAACACATCGGTAAGACGATCGCCGTCGAGATGCCCCCCTTTAACCAACACCGCTTTCGCACCAAGGGCCATAATCGCCTCTCCGGCACGTTGCATATCCTCTAGACTGGATACCGTCATATCCGCCAGAGCTTCGGCTTCGGGGATATTCGGAGTCAAAATTGCCGCTCGCGGTACGAGGCGCCCGCGAAGTGAATCCATTGCCTCTGGCTCGAGCAAAGGGTGTCCCCCCTTGGCAAACATCACAGGGTCGGCGACTACGGTGAGCTCCGGCGCAACATCATCCAATACATCAACCACCGTTTCGATGACGGCGGAGCTGTGCAGCATGCCAGTTTTCAGACAGTCCGCCCCTAGATCGTCCAACACGAGGCGCATTTGCTGGGCGATGAAGTCTGTATCGACGGGAACGACACCGTAAACACCGGTAGTGTTTTGCGCGGTCAGCGCGGTGATCGCGGTCATAGCGAAGCCGCCAAGCGCGGTTACGGATTTAATATCCGCCTGGATGCCCGCACCGCCACCGGAATCCGATCCGGCGACGATTAGCACCCGGCCGGGTTTGACTAAAGACACCATCAACCTTGCGCCACGCGTTCAATCGCTTCGACAATATCGCCGACCACTTCGTCCACCAAGGCGCTGTCGTCGCCTTCTGCCATCACGCGGATCAAGGGTTCGGTGCCAGAGGGACGGATCAACACGCGTCCAACCTTCGCCATGCGGGCTTCGCCATCGGAGATCGCTTCAAGAACCGTCGGTGCATCGAGCGGTTTGCCGCCGTTGAATCGTACGTTTCGGAGGACCTGTGGTAGCGGTTCGAAAAGACGACAAACTTCGCTGATCGGACGGTCTTGATCAATGACGGCAGCCAGCACCTGCAAGGCAGCAATCAATCCGTCGCCGGTGGTGCTGAAATCGTTCAAAATAATATGGCCGGACTGCTCGCCACCGACATTATGATCGTGAGTGCGCATGTAATCGACAACATTGCGGTCGCCGACGGCGGTTCGCACCAGATCCAGGCCCAAGCCATCCAAAAAACGCTCAAAACCCAGATTTGACATCACCGTCGCCACGACGCCGCCGCCCCGCAGTCGAGCTGTTTTCTGCCATGAGCTGGCGATCAGAGCCATCACTTGATCGCCGTTCAGGATGTGACCGTGTTCGTCCGCGATGATCAAACGGTCTGCATCACCGTCTAGTGCAATACCCAAATCCGCGCCATGGGTAACTACTTGCTGGCTCATCGCATCGGGGCTGGTCGCACCACAGTCGCGGTTGATATTAGTGCCGTCCGGCTGCGTGGCGACCGGCACCACCTCGGCGCCCAATTCATGGAAGACCGTCGGCGCCACTCGATACGCGGCCCCATGCGCGCAATCGACCACAATCTTCAATCCGTCGAGTCGAAGACGCTTCGGAAATGTCTGTTTCACGAATTCGATATAGCGGCCGGGCGCATCTTCCAACCTCGTCGCTCGCCCAAGTGCCTTGCCTTCCGCAAGCTCCAAGCCCTCGGTGTCCATCAAGGATTCGATCTCCTCCTCTTGGGCATCGGATAATTTATAGCCGTCGGGCCCGAAGAGTTTGAGGCCGTTATCCTGATATGGATTGTGGGATGCGGAAATCATTACCCCGACATCCGCTCGCAGTGATCGCGTCAGCATGGCGACGGCGGGTGTCGGCATCGGGCCGACCAGCATTACGTCCATCCCCATTGCTGTAAATCCGGATGTCAGTGCCGGCTCCAGCATATAACCCGAAAGCCGCGTATCTTTGCCGATAACGACGCCGTGGCGATGATCGCCCCGGCGAAACAATTCCCCGGCGGCGAGCGCCAACCGTAATACCGTGCCCGGAGTCACGGGTCCCTTATTCGCGGTCCCGCGGATTCCGTCGGTGCCGAAATATTTACGCGTCATGCGTCAGTGTCCCGCTAAATAGCCAAAAAAGGCATCAACCGTGTTTACTTTAGGCATTGGGGCGGCGCAATACGAAACGGCCCGCACAAGGCGGGCCGTTACGCGAAAATCCAATCTTCTAACTTCCCGGCTGCGGTTCCGGTTCCGGTCCCGGTTTCACCGCACCGCTACTCGGCACGGACGAACGCGCACCGCTCTCTGTTTCGTCGTCATCATCGGCGCTCGGGCGGACAATCGTCTCACCGCGCATAAGCGCGGCAATATCTTCGCCGGTCAGCGTTTCATATTCCAACAGCCCATTGGCGATGGCATGCAGCTCATCGACATGTTCTTTGATGATCTCGCGGCATTTCACATCCGCCTCATCAACGATCCGACGAATTTCTTCATCGATCACCTTTGCCGTTGCCTCCGAGACGTTCTTTGTCTGCGTCACCGCGTGCCCCAGGAAGACTTCTTCCTGATTATCGTTATAGCGAAGCGGCCCAAGCTTATCGCTCATACCCCACTCCGTGACCATTTTACGGGCAAGGTCGGTCGCTTGCATGATGTCGTTCGAGGCTCCGGTCGTCACCTTTTCAGGTCCGAAGATCGTCAATTCAGCGACACGACCGCCCATGGCCACGACAAGATTCGCTTCGATTTGATCGCGAGCAAACGCCAACATATCCTTCTCGGGCAAGCGCATCACCATGCCAAGGGCACGGCCACGCGGAATAATAGTCGCTTTGTGAATTGGATCGGAGGCTGGAGAGTAAACGGTCGCCAAAGCATGTCCGGCCTCATGATAGGCCGTGAGCTTCTTTTCGTCCTCGGTCATGACCATGGAACGTCGTTCCGCCCCCATCATCACCTTGTCCTTGGCATCCTCGAGTTCCCGCATCGAAACAACACGGCGGTTCCTGCGCGCCGCCAACAAAGCGGCTTCGTTCACCAAATTCGCTAAATCCGCCCCGGAAAAGCCGGGCGTGCCACGGGCAATGGTCTTGGCGACCACGTCAGGGCCCAACGGTACTTTGCGCAGATGCACCTTTAGGATTAGCTCGCGCCCCAAAATATCCGGGTTAGGCACCACGACCTGACGGTCGAAACGGCCCGGTCGAAGCAATGCCGGATCGAGCACATCCGGGCGGTTCGTCGCGGCGATCAGGATCACACCCTCGTTCGCCTCGAAACCGTCCATCTCGACCAGCAACTGGTTCAAGGTCTGCTCGCGCTCGTCGTTGCCGCCGCCAAGTCCGGCGCCGCGATGACGGCCGACCGCATCCATCTCATCGATAAACAACAGGCACGGCGCGTTTTTCTTCGCTTGTTCGAACATATCGCGGACGCGGCTCGCGCCGACACCGACAAACATTTCGACGAATTCCGAACCCGAAATCGTGAAGAACGGGACATTCGCTTCACCGGCAATGGCGCGGGCCAATAGCGTTTTACCTGTACCGGGAGGGCCCACCAACAAAACACCCTTGGGAATGTGACCGCCCAGGCGTTGGAATTTTTGTGGATCGCGGAGGAATTCGACAATTTCCTCCAGTTCCTGTTTTGCTTCGTCAATTCCGGCCACATCTTCAAAAGTGACGCGGCCCGATTTTTCTGTCAGCAATTTGGCGCGCGATTTACCGAAGCCCATCGCGCGGCCACCGCCCGATTGCATCTGGCGCATGAAAAAGATCCACACACCGATCAGCAGTAGCATCGGGAACCACTGGATGAGAACGGCAAACAGCGCCGGCATCTCGTCGTCCGCCGAGCGTGCCTTCACTTCGACGCCTTGCGCGATCATCCGTTCCACCAGCTTCGGATCGTCCGGTGCAATGACGGTAAAGGGCGTAGTACCGTTCTTATAGAAGCCGCTGATCTTATTGCCTTCGATAACCACCGAGGACACATCGCCACGATCGATCTCGGCCACGAACTGCGAGTACGGCACTTCGGCCTGGGTATTCCGGCTCGATGAGCCCTGGAACAGGTTAAAAAGCCCGACCATCAAGATAACAATGATGATCCAAAGCGCGATATTTCGGCTGAAAAGGTTCACGTTTCTAACTGCTCCCGTGGATCAATCCGGTGCCTCCGCACCGGTTTGCGACCGCATAGTGTTGACCGGTCGCTTCTATAAAGTAAAGCGCGTTGCCTGTAACGGGCGAATCGGTGCAAATCGCACATTATTGATTGAAAGCCCATCAGCGCCAGTACTATCTCTTGAATATGACAGGTGGGGTACCTGATAAACACCTTCAAGGTCCCAAATGGCGGGTAGTGTCGGCAGCACCAATTTAGGCAGATGATGGGTCGGCACGTCCGGCTGACGCGCGAGTACCTCACGCAACCCATCTTCGCCCAGCTTTCCAATGGATAAATGCACTTGATCGGTCAATTCAACGCGAAAGCGTCCGTCCCACAACTGCCGCCCATCCAACCTCACTTCTCTCTCGATCAATGCCAACTCGCGCAAAATCAGCAATTTTCCATTGCTTGGGACAATCCGGCAACCAGACATCGTGCGCCCGCCGCCCAATCTATCTCCCACAATCGTTTCTTGCAGCCGCTTGGCCTTTTCCCTGTGCGGTGGATGCCGACGCCCGCCAATCATCGCGCAGAGTGCGACTAGCGCACGTAACCCTAAGTCATTAGCTCCTTGTCTCCATGAATGCGGATCGAGTGTCGCGTAGCCTTCGGGATGGATTTCCGAGCTCTGTGCCAAATGCGCCGCAGTCGCTTCTTCGCGATGGAAGCGATCAACGCCATATCTATCGGCTCGTCCGGACAAAATTTCGCGGTCTGCCTCCGCAGTGAAACTATGACGCGTGCGGACGCGGTCAAAACGCGGATCGCTATTCGACGGATCTTCAACAGCCACCAAGCCGAATTCAGCCACCGTCGCTCGCAATCGAGATTTCGGTACGCGTAACAGCGGACGTAACAAGCGCACGTCGGCGTATTCGAGAATCGGCGACATGCCCGCCAATCCATCGTCTCCGCTACCGCGCTCCTCGCGCATGCGCAGGGTCTCCGCTTGATCATCACGGTGATGCCCCAGTAGCAGATGCAGGTTTCCATTGCGCGCGCACCACTCGATCAACAAGCGATACCGTGCTGCACGGGCTTGCGCTTGGATGTTCGCAACTATCGGTTCGCCGGCGCGCGTAAGAATACAGGCCTCCACGCCCAGCAGCCGCGCTCGGCTCGACACTGTCTCTGCCTCAATGGTGGAGTCGTCTCGCAGACGATGATCCACGACCAACGCTGTGACCTTCCCACCATGCCGTTCCGCCCATTGCTTGGACAGCGCGAGCAACGCCATGCTGTCGGCGCCGCCCGAGCAAGCGACGGCTAATCGAGGCGCTGTTTCGAAAGGTCCAAGTTTCTCTAGATTATCGGAAAATTCTCGCGGCGATACGCCAAAATGTGGCTGCGCGCCCACAGCATTTAACCGCAGCCGAGCGATTTCCTCGCCCGAGCGGCATTCCCCAAAATTCTTGGGCTGGCCTTGGGGTGGGACTTGGCCAATTCATCATAGGCCGAGCAGGCCGATTCTTTTTCGCCGATCGTCGCCAGCGACATACCGAGCTTCAACAGGACCGCGGGTGCCTTGTTGCCCTTCGGATACTTCTTATAAGCATCGTAGTAGACCCGAATCGCTTCTTGATAATTCTTCCGGGTATAATGGGTCTCACCCAGCCAGAATGTCGCATTATCAGCCAAATCGTGTTTGGGATGGTTGGCAAGAAATGCTTTCAACGCGGCTTCCGCCTTAGGCAGATCGCGTTTCATCAACAATCCATAGGCATAATTGTATTGCGCTTTCGGCGTTCCCGCAGGCAAGGCTGCCACTTGACCCTTGTTCGCCGCTGCCGGATTAACGGCCGTGGTCACTGGTGCCGGGCTCGGCGCGGCGTTTGGCTTCGCGATACGCTGATTTACGGGCGCAAGTGTCCTGGCAGTTCGACGGGGCTGAGGCGGCGCTTTCGAAGACGGGGTAACGGTCCCTGTCTCCTTAAAACGCGTCAAATCGTTCTTGCTGATGACACCGAAGGGTCGTTGACCGGGTTTAAGCTCTTTACCCTTTGGCGGGGAAGTCTCTGTCTCCGACGAAATGACCGTCGTCGTGGGCGATGTCACATTGGACGACGCTGCATATTGTCCAGCGCTGAGCGGTGCGGAGACCGATTGTTCGGACCCCACGCTCGG
>JABJCS010000488.1 GCA_018665505.1 Alphaproteobacteria bacterium | reverse complement strand
ATTTTACCGGGACCGTTCGCCACTGACCGGTTTCATTCGAACATTCAGGTGCAGGCAGACGCAGCAGGTAAGACCTTCGATGAAATGCTGGCGATCCGGAACAGCCAGAACCCATCGGGGCGTGCTGGCGACCCGGCCGAATTCGGTGATGCCTGTGCATTTCTGTGCAGTGCTAAATCCGGCTTCATCGTCGGCCAGAACCTGTTGCTCGACGGTGGTGCGTTCAACAGTACGTTCTAAGTGAAATCGCGGATGCGGCGGGCGGCACGGTTTCGCCTGCCGCGTCGCTGATAGGGGGACGGGTGATGCGAACCTTCGAAGGTGTGCGTGTAATTGATTTTACCCAGGCGATTGCCGGTCCGTTCGCCACATACCAATTAGCCCTGATGGGCGCGGATGTCGTGAAGATCGAACAGCCGGGCATCGGCGATCAAGGCCGTCAGATGTATCCACTGGATGACGGGCTTCAGGCCGCTAAATATTCCGCTATTTATCTGAGCGCCAATGCGGGCAAGCGCTCCATAAACCTCGACCTGAAACATCCGGACGCGAAGGAAGTGATCCATCGCCTGGTGAAGGATGCCGACGTCGTGGTCGAGAACTTCAAGGCCGGTACCATGGACCGCATGGGATACGGTTGGGATGATCTGCGTGCGATAAATCCGAAGCTCATCTATTGCGCCGTGACAGGGTTCGGGCAAACCGGGCCGCGCTCGCAATCAGCTGCCTACGACCCGACCGTGCAGGCGCTTTCCGGCGTGATGGCGGTCAATGGGACAGCGGAGACGGGGCCAATGCGGGTCGGTGCGATTGTCGTCGATATGGCGGCGGCGATCACGGGGGCTTTTGCGATTGCGGGTGCCTTGTTCAAACGTGAGCGGACCGGCGAGGGCGCGATGATCGACCTCTCCATGCAGGATGTGGGCGCTTCGCTCACTTCGCCGAATTTGCTGCAAACGGCGTTCGGTTTCGAGCCGGCGCTCATGGGTAGCCGTTCATTGTCAGGCAATCCGGTCGCAGACACTCATCCGACGAAAGACGGTGTATTGTTGTTGATGCCTGCAATTGAAGCGCAGACGGCGAAGGTCTGGGGCGTGATCGGGCGGCCGGAGATGGGTGAGGATAGTCGTTTCTCAACACTCGAAGCGCGCCTGGAGCACCAAACGGAATGTCTGCAGGAGTTACGAGCGGCTTTGTCCGAAGATACGGCGGCGAATTGGGAGAAACGTTTTGCCGCGGCCGCTGTGCCCGCGGCGGCGGTATTGCAGTTGCCGGACGTGCTTTCCGATCCCCAGCTTGCCCACCGCCAATTGTTCGCCGAGACCCGATCGCCGATGGACGGCAGAGCGTTGCCGTATACAAATACACCCTTCAAGGTGACCGGTGAGGAGACCGGGGCTGACGTTCCGCCACCGCTGGTGGGCGCGGACACTGTGGCGGTGTTGACGGAAATTGGCTATGGCGTGTCGGAGATTGAGTCGCTGCGGGATCGAGCCGTTATTTAATTCAGCTCAACGCGCGGGTTTAAGGTTCGATAGGCGATGTCAACGACCAGGTTGGTAATGACGACGAAGAACCCCAAGACTAAGATGCCGGACTGGATCATCGGATAATCGCGCTGGATGATCGCTTCAAAGATGACCCGCCCGATCCCTGGCCATGCAAAGATCGCCTCCAAAACCACGGTGCCCCCCAATAGATCGGCGAATTGCAGCCCGCTAATCGTCAAGGTCGGAATCATCGCGTTGCGCAGGGTGTATTTATAAATGACCTTACCTTCGCCGAAGCCGAGCGAGCGTGCGGTATCGACATATTCCTTGTTCATCTCGTCCAGCATGCTGGAGCGGGTCAGACGGGTCGTATAGGCCGCCTGCCGGAAGCCGATCGCGATGGCGGGCAGGAGGAGATAGACGAGGCTCTCCCATAGGTTTTCCAGTGGGCTGGTATATCCCGATGACGGCAGCCAGCCGAGGTGTAGGGAAAAGGCGAGGATTGCCATGATCGCGAACCAGAACTCCGGTATCGAAATGCCGATAAGCGCCATGATTTGGATTGAATTATCGATATAGGTATTTCGTTTGAGTGCCGCTAAGGTGCCCATGGGAATGGCGATCAACATCGACAATATCATCCCGGTGATCGCGAGATAGGCGGTCGCGGGGATACGATCGAACAATTCCAGGCTGACGTCACGCCGAGTGATCAGGGATTTGCCGAGGTCGCCTTGCAAAATCCGTCCGATCCATTTTCCGTATTGCACGTATAGCGGCTGATCGAGGCCTAGTTCTTTGGTCAACGCGATGCGTACTTCCGGATCCTCGACATCCTCCTCACCGATCATAATGTCGATAATGTCGCCCGGTAGAAGCTGTACGAAGAGGAATACAACGACGGTTAGGACGAACAGAACCGGGATCAGATAGACAAAGCGGCGGATGGTTTATGCGAGCATATGAGCGTAACGGGACCAAAGGTTGCCTGGATGCAGATGAGTGCAGGGAAATTTAACGTTTTGCGGCATCGCCGCAAGTTCCCATGCTGTTTAACTCTCTCCAGGTATGGAAAGACGTATCAATCGACCAGTTTTGGGCCCGATTGACGCCCAATCATTGAAGGTGAATTCCAGTGTGGCCAGGGCGCAGGTCGGAAATTTGGTGTTCAATTGTCGCATGGCGGAGGGGGCGCCATCGGCGGCCAGATATCCGGTCAATTGCTCTAATGCCGGGTTGTGGCCAATGACAAGAATTGTGGTGTCGTCGCTCACACAGTCAGAAACTCTTTTAAATACAATGCTTTGGTCGAAATTGTATAATCCTTCCTCGATCTCGATTGTACGGCTTCCGCTCAAATGGGGGAGAATGCCAGCCAAGGTTTCTCGGGCGCGTTGTGCGGAAGAGCATAGTATGAGCGCTGGATTCACAGCCCATTCAGCGAGGCGTTGCCCCATGGTATCCGCATCGCGATGGCCTCGTTCCGCTAAGGGGCGGTCAATATCTCTTAACTCCGGCGCGGATTTTGCTTTAGCATGGCGTAGGAGATGTAGCGTAACCATATGAATCCCTTGGCTATGTTAGGGTGGCCGCGTTAGAAAACGAAATGTCACCAAAACGCTACCTCGACAGAGGCATTGGATAGTGATCTTGGTTGCCGATACGCCATTGGCAATCTTGGAAGGACGAAGAAGGAATGGTGCAGCCACAACAATTGACGCGGCGCGAAACGCAGGAGATGCAAGCTGCGACGCCGAGGATTGATTTGACGTCGAGTGAACGGTTTATTAACCGCGAATTGTCGTGGCTGGAATTCAACATGCGCGTCCTGGCGGAGGCCAACAACACGGCTAATCCATTGTTGGAGCGAGCGCGATTCCTATCGATTTCCGCCAGCAATCTGGACGAGTTTTATATGGTTCGGGCTGCTGGACTGACGGGACAGGTGGCCGCGGACATTACAGAACGCAGCCAAGACGGCATGTCTCCATTGGAGCAATTGAACGCAATCCGTGAGAAGGTCTCGGAACTGCTCGATGGTCAGGATGATTGTCTCGCTAAACTGCTCGCGGAATGTAAGGCCTCGGGTCTCGAAGTTGCCGATGCCGCCGCTTTAAATGCCGAGGATCACGACTGGCTTGTATCCTGGTTCGATAAGCAAGTTTTCCCGGTCATCACACCGCTTGCGGTCGATCCCGCCCATCCGTTCCCGTTTATCCAAAATGGCAGTGTGGTCTTCGCGCTCGAATTGCGGCGCGAGATGGATGAGAAGGAAATGAAAGGCCTGATCATCATCCCGCACCAGATCGATCGTTTCGTGCGACTACCGGGCCGGGACATTCGATTTGTCGCGCTGGAAGACATTATTGATCTCAATTTGGGTCGGCTATTCCCCGGTTTCGATGTCGAGGGCTGCGGCATGTTCCGGATCATCCGCGATAGTGAGGTCGAGATCGATGAAGAAGCCGAAGACTTGGTTAGGACGTTCGAGAGTGCTTTGAAGCGCCGCCGCCGGGGACATGTTATCCGGCTCGATTTTGACGAAAAGATGCCCGAGGAATTCCGCCAATTTGTGATGCATGAATTCGACGGAGAATTTACCCATGTCTTCTCGCGCCGTCGCATGCTCGGCATTGGCGATATCAAACAAATTATTGTGGACGAGCGTAGAGACCTACAATACGGGCGGATGAACGTGCGGTTTCCGGAACGCGTTCGAGAATACGGCGGCGATATCTTCGCGGCAATTCGCGCTAAGGATTTCGTCGTCCACCATCCGTATGAGAGTTTCGACGTCGTCGTCCAATTCCTGCGCCAGGCGACCCGTGACCCAGCGGTCGTGGCGATCAAGCAGACGCTGTATCGAACCTCCGACGATTCACCGATTGTGGGAGCGCTCATCGAAGCGGCGGAAGCAGGTAAATCGGTGACCGCGTTGATCGAGTTGAAGGCGCGTTTCGACGAAGAAGCGAATATTCAGCTCGCCCGAGATTTGGAGCGCTCCGGCGTCCAGGTCGTCTACGGCTTTATTGATCTGAAGACTCACGCGAAAGTCTCGCTCGCCGTCCGCCGCGAAGGGGCGGATCTACGCACATATGTTCATTTTGGAACGGGAAATTACCACCCGATCACGGCTCGGATTTATACGGATTTAAGCTTCTTTACCTCCGACGAAGCATTGGGTCGCGACGCTGCGCGCCTGTTCAACTACATGACGGGTTATGCGACGCCGGATCAAATGGAGAAGCTGGAATTCTCGCCCGCGACTCTGAAGCCGACATTATTACGGCTCATTGAGGAAGAAGCGGAACATGCCAAGGCCGGGCGGCCTGGGGCGATTTGGGCTAAGATGAATTCCTTGGTCGACGGCGAAGTGATCGATGCGCTCTACAAGGCCAGCTGTGCAGGCGTCGAGATTGAATTGTTTATTCGCGGTATTTGCTGTCTACGACCGCGTGTGCCCGGATTGTCGGATAATATTCGCGTGAAAAGCATCGTCGGGCGGTTCTTGGAACATAGCCGGATCGTGTGTTTCGGCGCTGGTGAGAAATTGCCATCATCCGCCTGCAAGGTCTATCTATCGTCGGCCGATTGGATGCCGCGAAATCTTCACCGACGGGTAGAAACCTTCATTCCCGTCGACAATCCGACGGTCAAAAAGCAGATTGTCGAACAGGTGATGGTTGCCAATAGGAATGACATCGCGCAGAGTTGGGAGATGCAACCGGATGGCTCGTTTGAGCGACTTTCTTCAGGACCGGATGATTTTTCCGCGCATACCTATTTCATGACAAATCCCAGCTTATCCGGGCGTGGCAGTGCCCTTGAAAAATGCCGTCCCATGATGCCATTGGCGTTACAGCGGAGATAATGTCGTGCCCGGCATATTGAGAGGCAAGAAAACTGGGAAACGCAAAGGCCCGGTAGCCGTCATCGATATTGGATCAAACTCTATCCGGCTGGTTGTATATGACGGCGCGAAACGCGCGCCACTTCCCGTATTCAATGAAAAAGTAATCTGTGGATTAGGACGCGGCCTTGATGTCGATGGGAAGATGTCGCCCGAGAACATCGATATGGCGCTCAATTGTCTGCATCGGTTTGTCGCACTGACGGATTCGATGGGGGTACGCCGCGTGCAAGCGGTCGCGACCGCGGCAGTGCGCGAAGCGAGCAACGGGAAAGCTTTTGTCGACCGTGTCCAACGGGAATGCGGATTGACGGTCGAAGTCGTCTCCGGCGGTCGCGAAGCGGAGTTATCCGGCTACGGGGTGCTCTCCGGAATTCCGGACGCTTGCGGGATCATGGGTGACCTTGGAGGTGGTAGCGTTGAGTTGGTGGGGCTCGGTGACGGTCGACTTCGGGAGAAAGCCACGCTTCCACTTGGCGCGTTGCGTGCCGTCCGCGATGCCAATGTCGATACGGCGGACGCGGATCGTTTTATCGATCAACATTTGGCCGGTCTCGACTGGTTGAACACTTTCGAAGGCCAATCCTTCTACGCTGTCGGTGGGGCGTGGCGCGCGCTCGCGCGTGTACATATGGATCAGGCGCGGTATCCGATACATGTGATTCAGCAATATACGCTGAGCGCGGCGGAGGCGTTGGAATTTACCCGTTTAGTCGGCCATTTGAGTCGAAATACCCTGGAAGGCGTGCAAGGCTTAAGCCGCCAACGGATTGATTCCGTGCCCTATGCGGCCCGTCTGCTGGAACGGCTGATCCAAAAGACACAGGTTCAGAACCTCGTTTTCTGCGCTTATGGATTGCGTGAAGGGTGCTTGTATGACCGGCTTTCCAAAAGGCGGAAGATGCAGGATTCGTTGATCGCCATGACCCAAGAGGTCGCTGGGCGTGCGGGCCGGAGCACATCTGACGGCGAGACATTGGCGAATTGGACGGCTCCCGTATTTGAAGGAGAGACGCCGGCGAAAGCGCGCCTGCGCCATGCAGCGGCAAACTTGGCTGATATTGGGTGGTCGGAACATCCGGACTACCGTGCGGAACAGGTATTCCTGCGTATCTTGAGAATGCCGCTTGTCGGGCTGACTCACGAGGAACGGGCGATGTTGGCGCTTTCGGTCGCGTCGCGGCATTCAGCCTTGGACGGCATCGTTCGGCGCTGGAAAATCGACAGATTGCTTACCTCGGCGAAAATGGCCGAAGCCCGCGCGGTCGGTCTTGCGATGCGCCTCGCTTACACCTTAACGGGCGGCGCGATCGGCCTGTTGGAAGCCAGTCGGTTAGAGCGCGAGGGTGATCGTCTGATGCTGATTTTGCCGGCACATGCGGATATCCTGGTCGGGGATGTTGTCGAACGCCGGTTCCGCGCGCTAGCGAAAAGTCTCAATTGCGATTATCAAGTATTGTTTGTCGATGAACCGTCCCCTCAAGCGGCTACAGCATAACATTGCCGGTTTATTCAACGGTTATGCTTTGTTCGTGACGCAGTAAAATCGACTGTTTTCCGGCCTTCTCGCGAAATAATATAAACTCTCCACGGTAAGTGCCGGTCGGCCAAGCGGGTCGTTGAGCAATTTTTCTGCCGACCAGATCAAATCTAATTTGCGCGTCTTTCTCAAAGCGCTTTCGGTTTTCCGCAAAGACTTTGCCGTCGGGGCCGAAGATGCGGAGCAAATATGTGTCCCCGGTGCGCCCTCCAGCGAAATCTACATGAAAGGCGATGGCTGGAGCTTTGCGCGAAAAACGGTCGCGGACATGCAGGCCATAAAGGAGAGCTTGCCGGTTTAGCGGCGTATCGGCGAAACCAGTCGCGACTATAAAATACTTTCGATATTGCAGTTTGGTGAGTGCCGCACCCGTCCACAGAGTGTTCTTCGGACCCTTGCAATCGTTTCCGTTGGCCTTGCCCACGAAAGGGTCAATGGTTTGGCCGGAATGATTGATCTCGAAGTGCAAGTGGGGAAATTCCGTCAAGCCGGAAAGGCCGACCAAGCCAAGGCGTTGCCCGGTTCTTACTTTCATACCAAGTTTAACCGCGACACTCCCTTTCCGCATATGGGCGTACTGGCTCCTCCATCCGTTGCCGTGATCGATGACGACGAAGTTGCCCGCACCTCGATGGAAAGCCAATTTTTTACCGAAGAGCTTCATATGCACGTCGCGGACACCGTCGCGTTTCCGTATTACGGTGCCGGCCGCCGCCGCCACGACCGGCACGCCCCGATCCATGAGGTCCAGATTGCGCAGGCGGAAGTCAGTGCCCTTGTGGCCGTTATAGGTGTTAATGCCGCAGGCGTGGTCGGCGGTACTGGGGCTGGGATCTAGATCGACGTGAGACTGGATGTAGCACTCGTCCGGAAAGCCACACTGCACCGGCAAGGAAAATGTCTGCGGTTCTGCGTCCGCCGCCGCACTGCCTGATAGCAGTGAAATAGTCAGAAGAATTGATAGTGATGCAATCGCCCGAAGCATCGGGTGGTTAGCCTTCGTCACTGTCGGTAATGTCGATCAGTCGTATCTTCTTACCCTGGGCCGTGAGACCAAGGCGACCACTCTTAAGGGCGAGAGCCCGTTCTCCGAAAACTTCTTTTCGCCAACCCTTGAGCGCGGGTACGTCAACATTGTCGGAGGCCGCGATGCGTTCCAGGTCGTCGGCGGAAGCAATTAATTTTGGAGCGACCTTGGCTTCTTCGCAGCAGAGTTTCAGTAACGTTTTTAACAAGTCGGTGAGCGGCCCGAGCCCACCAGGTAGTCGCTCGCGTGAATCGACTTGCGGGCGGTCTTCTTCCGGTGTTGCCACTCCCCGGGCGATGGCGTCCAACAGACCTTCCGCCATCCGCCCGTCGGCAAAGCCGCGCTGTATGCCCCGTATTCGGGCCAAGGCATCCACTGTTTTTGGTGTGTGCGCGGAAATATCCAACAACGAATCATCACGCAGTAATCGATTCCGGGGAATGTCGCGCCGTTGCGCTTGAGCTTCACGCCAGGCCGCAACCTCGCGCAGGACCGCCAGGAATTTTGCGTTTGTCGTGCGGCTTTTGATGCGCTTCCATGCTTCCTGTGGGTCCATGCGATAGGTGGCTGGATCCGTCAGGATCTCCATTTCCGAGCTCAACCAGTTTTCCCGGCCGGATTCTTCCAAATCCGCTGCCAGGCTTTGGTACGCCGTCCGCAGATGCGTGACGTCCGACAATGCGTAAACGAGCTGCTTTTCCGTCAATGGGCGGTGGGACCAATCGGCGTAGCGGGATGTTTTTTCAAGTGTGATCCCGACTATTCTCGAAATGAGCGTGCCATATGCGACTTGATCGCCGAAGCCGCACACCATGGCGGCAATCTGCGTGTCGAAAAGAGGTTTCGGGACCTCGCCGAACAGATTGAAGAAGATTTCGTTGTCCTGCCGGCTCGCGTGCATCACTTTTAAAATATCCGGATTCCCGAATAATCCAGCGAGCGGCGTGAGATCGATCCCGGGTGCCAGTGCGTCGATGACGACTTCGTCTTCCGGGCCCGCTATTTGAATCAAGCAGAGGATCGGATAGTAGGTTTTCTCACGGACGAATTCTGTATCGACCGTGACGAATTCGGCGTCCTTCTGGCGGTCGCAGAAGGCGGCGAGGGTATTTGTGTCGGCGATCGGTTGGATCGGCATGGTGATAAAGGGATACACGGAAATGCGGGTCCATGAAAGACCCGCCGTGTGAGTTCCGAACGTTGAAAGGGTGAAGCAATGGAAAGCCGGTTGATCGAGTTGGAGATGCGGGTAGCGCATTACGAGCAAACGTTGGATGATCTGAATGGCGTGATCACACGTCAGCAGTCTGAGATTCAAAACCTTGAACGGCAGGTCGAAATGATTCTCGCACATATCCGTAACCGCGAGACCGGCGAAGCCGTTGAAATATAGTTAAATCGTTTGACCGAACCCGTTGGTCCACCAATTCCATTGTAAGCGCGTCTCAAGTGTATCGGAGTGTGGTATCGCGTCTTCGAGAGACTAAAAGATCGGAACATTAGTGCCTGTCGAGAGCGTCAACACGCTACAAAATCGTTATGGTCCCTCATATCGCTGGCTCGTTACCGCGACCGGCATGATGGGCGCGATGGTGATGATTCTCTCCTCGACCATGGTGAACGTGGCGGTGCCTAGCATCATGGGGACGTTCGGTGTCGGTCAGAGTGAAGCGCAATGGATGTCGACGGCGTTCTTGGCGGCGATGACTGCCAGCCAACTGCTGGGCGCTTGGGTTTTGTCGATTTTCGGGCCGCGTGTGGGGTATATCGGCGCGGTAAGTATCTTTGTCGCGGGATCGTTTCTGGGGGCGTTTGCACCCAATATCGATATTCTGATCCTCTCACGGGTGATCCAAGGTTTTGCCGCCGGTGTCGTGCAGCCGCTTGCGATGGTGACCATCTTCAAAGTGTTTCCGCCGGAAAAACGTGGTCTGGCGCTTAGCCTATATGGCGGCGGAATCATGATTGCGCCGATCCTGGGGCCCATCGTGGGTGGTATCACGATCGATGCCTCAAGTTGGCGCGAACTGTTCTACATACCATTGCCGATCGCCGGGCTAGCCATGCTTTTGGGCAGCTTCTTCATGCCGACGCGCGACCCGGACTTGAAACGCCTACCGTTCGACTGGACCGGCTACGCGCTGATCGCGGGGGCATTGATCTGTCTGCTGACCGCTATTGCGAACGGTCAACGCGATGGCTGGCTCTCGGACAGCATTCTGTTGATGGGCGGCGGCGGCATCGTGTTGGGTGCGGCATTTGTCTATTCGCAATTGGGGGCGGATGCGCCAATCCTCGATTGCGCCGTCTTCCGAAATCCGCAATTTGCGGCCGCCGCTGCCTTGGGGTTTGTCTTCGGTGCGGGAAATTTCGCGTCGACCTATATCATTCCGGTTTTCGTGCAAACCGTGCAAAATTTCACACCTACAGCGGCGGGTATGGTGACGGCTCCGGCCGGGCTTGTCGTGATGTGTTTCTTTCCGATCGGGGGGCGACTGGTGGACAGTTTTCCAGCGCGGTATCTGGCCATGATCGGCCTTGGATTATTCGCCTTTGGAGCGGCTCTATTGCATGGCACGGATGTGAACACCGCGTTTTGGATATTGGCGTTCTACGTCATTATCGGACGTTTGGGACAGAGCATTATGTTGCCCGCGATCAATGTGTCGGCCTTGCGGGCTTTGCCACCGGAACAGCTCAATAATGCTTCTGGTTCGATTAACTTTATTCGCATGATGGGCGGTGCGTTTGGGGTGAACCTACTAGTCGTGTTTATGGAGCAACGTACTGAATTCCATGCGATCTCAATGACCGCTACTCAAACGGCGCATAACGAAGCCAGCCGCGAGCTGTTGAGTATGGTCTCGGAACTATTGCACGATAGCGGTGTCGCGGACGCGGTCTTACAGCCCGGTGCGCTCCATTTCTTGGGGCGGGTCGTCGAAGCTCAGGCGCAGACAATGGGTTTCCAAGACGGATTTATGATCATCGCGGTAGTGTTCGTTGCCGCGCTGCTACCGGCGATACTGATGGGAAAGGGGACCCGCGGTCAGAAATAATGCGCGCTATTCGGCGGCCGCCTTGAGAGGGCCACGCGCGGCTTCGATTTCCACCGCGCTCATACCGAGTTCGCCAAGAATTTCCGATGTGTATTCGCCGATATCGGAGAGGTCGCCGGTTGTCGCCATCATTTCGCCATCGACCGCGAAGGGCAGCGATGGCGCGCGAAAGCTGCGGCCATCGGGCATCTTCGAAGTCACGAGGCCGCCCGGACGCAACACATGCGGATTCTGAAAATTATCTGCAGGTTTGTTGATCGGAGAGAACGGAATGCCCCGTTCCTCGAAATCCGCCAACAAGTCATGATAGCGCCGCGTCGCGACGGCCTCTGCCACGACCGGGATCGTCCAGCTTCTGGCGTTGATTTGATCCATCCGTGTTTGCAAACGAGAATCCGCTAAAAAGTCAGTCAATTCCATATATTTACAGAGTGTCGCCCATTGGCTCTCGGTGACGGCGGAGATGAAGATCTGGCGTTCGTCGGCGGTTACAAAGATGTCGTAGACCGGCCACGAGAAATCGCGCTCCGGCATCGGAGGCGGATTGGTGCCCTCGAGTTCGAATTGCACCATATGCTGGGCAACGAGCAACAACCCGTTCTCGAACAGACCGATGCGGATGTCACGGCCTTGATTGGTTTCTCGCCGCTCCAGGATGGCGCCCATAACGGAAAAAGCGCCAAACAATCCACCGAAGATATCGACGGCGGAGGAGCCGAACCGCAGGGGGCGGCCCGTGGGGCCCGTCATATAGGCGAGCCCGGTCATCATCTGCACGACTTCATCTAATGCGGTGCGGTCCTGATAGGGACCTTCAAGGAAGCCTTTGTGGGAGGCCAAGATCAATTTTGGGAACTTCTCCCGCAGAACTTTCGGATCGGCACCCATCTTCGCGAGCGACACATCGCGGAAATTGTCGACGAAGACATCCGCTGTCGCCAAGAGCTTATCCAGCGCTGCTTTCCCCGCTTCCGTAGTAAGGTCGAGTTGAACCGATTTCTTTCCCCGATTGAACAGTGGGAAGAAGGGACTGCCCATCCCGGTCAGATCGCGTGTCTTGTCGCCTGCCGGAGGTTCGACCTTTATGACTTCCGCACCCATGAGTCCAAGGAACATGCCGCAAGATGGTCCCATGATCATGTGGGTCATCTCGACGACCCGAATGCCATTTAAGGGTTGGAACTCTTGGCTCATCGAAATTCTCCTGTTTCGCGCTGCGGCTCGTCTTGACAATCGGCGAGAAACCATGCCCTTTCCGCTCCTAATTTTCCAAGCTTTTCGAGACCGAACCGACATGCATCTTTACCGCACGCATACCTGTGGAGACCTTCGTCCTGAACACGCCGGAGAAGAGGCTCGCCTCTCCGGTTGGGTGCATCGCACCCGCGATCACGGCAACCTGCTTTTCATCGATTTGCGCGACCATTATGGGCTGACCCAATGCGTCGCCGATGTCTCAAGTGCGATCTTTCCGCAATTGGAAACGCTCACCAATGAGACCGTCGTGACCTTCACCGGCAAGATTGACCGGCGCAGCGATGAGACCATCAACCCGAACCTACCGACCGGGGAGGTTGAGCTTCGCATCGAGACCGTCGAAGTACAGGGCATTGCCGAAGCGCTGCCGATGCCGGTTAATCAGGATGCGGGTTATCCAGAAGAAATTCGACTGCGGTATCGCTTTCTCGATCTGCGGCGCGAAGAATTGCACCGCAATATCGTGCTCCGGTCCCAGGTGATTTCATCGATCCGGCGACGCATGACCGATCAGGGCTTTACCGAATTCCAAACACCGATCCTGACGTCCTCCTCGCCCGAGGGTGCCCGTGACTTCCTCGTGCCCAGTCGGATGCATCCGGGACAGTTCTATGCGTTGCCGCAAGCGCCGCAGCAGTTCAAGCAGCTGATCATGGTGGCTGGGTTCGACCGGTATTTCCAAATCGCACCCTGTTTCCGGGATGAGGATGCGAGAGCGGATCGCTCTCCGGGTGAGTTCTATCAGCTCGATATCGAGATGTCGTTTGTGACGCAAGACGATGTGTTCAACGCGATCGAGCCGGTGCTGGGCGGTGTCTTCGAGGAGTTCGCCGAATTTGCCGACGGCACGCCGCGCTCGGTGACCCCGACGCCGTTTCCGCGTATTCCGTATGACGAAGCAATGCAGAAATATTGCTCCGATAAGCCGGATTTGCGTATCCCCATCGAGATTGAAGACGTAACGAATTCTTTCAGGGGGTCCGGTTTCAAGATTTTCGCCGGCATGATCGAGAAGGACGAGAAGGTTCGCGTCTATGCGATCCCGGCCAAGACCGGTGGCTCGCGTGCTTTCTGCGACCGTATGAACAATTGGGCGCAGAAGGAAGGCCAGCCGGGGCTCGGGTATATTTTCTTCCGCGAAGGAGAGGGTGCCGGACCGATCGCCAAGAATATCGGCGCGGATCGGACGGAAACGATCCGAACCCAACTGGACCTCGCCGATGGCGACGCTGTGTTTTTTGTTTGCGGGAACCCGCACGATTTCGCACCGTTCGCGGCTTCGGCCCGTGTGAAAGTAGGTGAAGACTTGGAGATGGTCGAGCAGGGCGCTTTCAAGTTCTGTTGGATCGTTGACTATCCTATGTTCGAGAAGGACGACGAGACCGGCGCTATCGATTTCAGTCACAACCCGTTCTCAATGCCGCAGGGCGGCATCGAGGCACTGGAATCCCAGGACCCCTTGGATGTGAAGGCTTATCAGTACGATATCGTCTGCAATGGGATCGAATTATCGTCCGGCGCCATCCGGAACCACCGTCCGGACATCATGTACAAAGCGTTCGGAATCGCCGGGTATTCCAAGGAAGAAGTGGAAGAGCAATTCGGCGGGATGCTGAATGCGCTGAAATATGGGGCACCGCCCCACGGTGGTTCTGCCCCTGGTATCGATCGAATCGTGATGTTGTTGGCGGATGAGCCGAATATCCGCGAGGTGGTGACCTTCCCGATGAACCAGCAGGCGCAGGACCTAATGATGGGTGCGCCGGGCATGGCGGACCCCAATCATTTGAAAGAATTGAATATCCGCGTACAGCTTCCGGCGGAGATCAAGAAGGCGGAGGATTAAGACGCTCTAAGCGTCGTGCTTGCCGCCCGCTGTACGGATCGACATGCGGTCGTTTTTCTGGCGGTACATTTCCTCGTCCGCGCGCCGGTAGATCGTGTCCATGTCGTCGTCGGGCCCGTAGCAAGCTCCGCCAACACTGCCGCGAACTTGAATGGC
Source organism: Alphaproteobacteria bacterium (assembly GCA_018665505.1). Next base: position 1,342 of record JABJCS010000488.1, on the reverse strand, counting down.
CTTTCCATCCCAGGGCACGACTAAGCCGTTTAGACCCGTGCTGAGGGCCGTGGCTCGGAGGTCGGCTTCACGGCGGCTGACGCCCGGCATCAAAATCGCGAACTCGTCTCCGCCGAGACGTGCGACCTCGTCGCCTTCCCGCACTCCGCCCACAAGGTGCCGTGCGACACTGACGAGGACTTCGTCCCCTGCGGTATGCCCGTAACTGTCGTTGATTGCCTTGAAACCGTCGAGATCAATGACAATCAGAACGCCGCCGGTCTCGTCACGCTTGGCGCGTGCCAGGACTCGTCGCAAGATCAAATGCAGGCCGCGCATGTTCAACAGTCCCGTGGCCGGGTCGGTCGTCGATAATTGACTGAGAAGCTCCAAATGGTTCTGCTGTTCGTCAACGCGTCGGCGGGCAATTTTCAACGTTTCCATCGTCTGCGAAAGCAAGGTCCGCAACATGGGTGCGCCGATTGTCTCCAGATCGAGATTATCGAGCACTTCTTCCAAGCGCTTGGCCGTGCCGCTAGCAGCAGCGCTTTCGGTGGTTTTGCCGTCCGACGACTTGCTCATGCTCGCTTTATCCTTTCCCGACATGGAGATACTTGGATAAAGCGCAAGGATTATGCCATTTGACGACCTTGGAATCGTTGAGTCTTATGTGTCGGCAACAAAAACCCGGCGGAAACTTCTGCCTGTTGACGGCAGCATCTGCCGGAAACGCGGGAATGGCGTATTGATATCAAGCAATACGGTCGCCGGGCTCCTGACCCGCAAAGACGGCATCGAGATTATCCAGTGCACGGAAGCCCATCCCATTGCGTGTCTCAATGGTGGCGCTACCGATATGTGGCATGAGAAAGGCGTTTTCCAATGTCAGATAACGCGGATCGACTTTCGGCTCACCGTCAAAGACATCGAGACCCGCTGCCGACAGTTTTCCTGATTGCAGGGCATTAATTAAAGCGTCGTCGACGATCACCGAGCCGCGCGCCGAGTTCAGTACAATAGCGCCGTCCTTCATCATGGCGATACGGTCCGCATTCAGGAAATGCACCGTCTCGGGCGTCGCGGGGCAGTTCATCGAGAGAACATCGATTTGACTCAGCATTTTTTCCGCATCGGCATGGTAGACGGCGCCGGCTTCCAGGTCGGGCGAAAGCTTGCTGCGATTATGATAGTGGATTTCCATGCCGAACCCACGGGCGCGTTCCGCGACCGCGCGACCAATGCGGCCCATGCCGTAAATGCCGAGCCGCTTTCCCCGAACATCCGTTCCCAACTTTTCGACGGCGATCCAACGGCCCCATTCGCCATCGCGTAGTTTCTTACCCCATTCGTAGGCGCGGCGGGT
>JABJCS010000050.1 GCA_018665505.1 Alphaproteobacteria bacterium | reverse complement strand
GTGGTCGTATCGATATTCCAAGCTTCCGGTAGGTCGGCCATGCGCCAGCGCTCGCTGAAGGGATTAATCCACTGAACCAGCTCGCTATAAGAAATTTTCTGCGTGTGGAAAACGACAATGAAACTCGCCGATATGTAATAACTGGAGCCGATGCTGCGGACGAAATGAAACAGCGCCATGCCCTCCGCCGACCGACGGGGGTCGAAATTCGAGAATGTCACCAAGGTCATCGGGACCCATAGGCACCCGACACCGAACCCCTGCATGATCATCATCCAGGTCAGGTCCGGCAGGGGGGCGTTCATATCGAGCTCTATCATCGCCAAGCCCGCGATGGTGTGCGTTCCAAAACCGATCAGAAACAAGGGTCGCGGGTCCCAGCGGTGCGCGAATGCGATCATGAGGATCTGGGCCAGCATGGTACCGAGACTGCGTGAAGCGATCAGCAAGCCGGACGTGAATTCGGGCACATCCCGCAGCTGCTGGATCATGGCCGGGATCAACACCATGGGGGTGACGAACAGCATACCGAACACGGTCGCGATGCCGATGCCCAGAACGAAATTCCGTTCGAGCAACAGCCGCGGGTCGATGAACGTGCGCTCGCTCGTCAGGCTGTGCACCAGGAAGATCCAGCCAAACACGATCGCCCCGCACAATTCAATGATGATCTCCATCGAGTCGAACCAGTCTTCACGCTCGCCCCGGTCCAACATGAGCTGCACGCAGGCGACGGCGACGGCGAGGCTGAGGAACCCAGTCCAATCGAGCTTTGTCCGTTCTCGACGCGGCGGGTCGGGCTTAATGAAGGCGAGGACACCTATGAGGGCGACGACGGCAAGCGGCAGCAGAATGAAGAAAACCCAGCGCCAGGAAATTTCCTCGCTGACATAACCGCCGACCAGCGGTGCCAGCGTCGGCGCGACGCCGACGCCCATACTGTAAATCGCGGTGGCCATACCGCGCTTCTCGCCGGTGAACTCGTCGATCACGATCGATTGCGAGATCGGCGTCAACGGTGAGCCGAAAGCCGATTGCACCACACGCCAAATGATAAGCTCGGTGAGTGAGGTCGAAAGCCCGCACATAAGCGTGGCGATGCCGAAGCCCACGGTGCCCCATATCATGCAACGGCGACGGCCGAACCGGTTTGAGAACCATCCCGCCAGTGGAATCGTGACAGCTGTCGCGATTAGATTAGCAGTGACGATCCAAGCGACCTGGTCGGGACTTGCGGATAGCGCACCCTGAATTTGCGGCAGCGATACGTTGGCGATCGTAATCGTCGTCGCGTAGAGGGTCGTGACCAACGTGCAAGTGACGAGTAGCAGCACTTTGTATCAACTTTGAACGCGGTCATGGAACATTCGAAAACTATGGCTCTTTTAAACGGCTCGGAACAGTACCGTCGCTGTCGCCATTCCATTGGGTATTTACCGCATCGTACAGGCTCTTGCCGCAGTAAGGCTGTGCTTTCCCTGACTTGCGATCATTAGGGCCTCTCCTACCTTGGTTGGAAACCTAATGAGGGAACAAAAACCATGAGATTCGAAGGTAAGACGGCGGTAATTACCGCAGCCGGCGCGGGTATCGGCCGGGCGACGGCGGATATTTTGGTCAATGAGGGGGCCACGGTCGTCGCGGTCGAGATCGACCAAGGGCGGCTCGACAAGATGGCGGCGGAATTGGCGGATGCTCCCGGGTCGGTGGACGGCCGTTGCATCAATGCGATGGACGAGGCTCAGGTTCGCGCCCTGATCGCGGATGTCGAAGCCAAATACGGCGGTATCGAACTGTTGGTGAACGCGGTCGGCGGTAGCACCATCGTCGAGAACCCGAGCGTGCCCATCGACGAGATGAGCTTTGGGGATTGGCAAAAGCTGATCGATTTCAATCTCAACGCCACGTTTTTGTTCAGCAATGCGGTCATTCCCGTCATGAAAAAGGCGGGGAGCGGAAAGATCGTCAATCTGGCGTCCATTGCTGGGCGGGGTCTGAGCGCCAAGAGCAGTTCCGCCTACGCGGCGGCGAAGGGCGGCATCATCGCCTTGACCCGCAAGCTGTCACTCGAACTTGGGCCCGACGGCGTCAACGTGAATGCGATCGCGCCAAGCCTCACGCTGACAGAGCGCTTGATGCCTCATTGGGAGAAGCGCAGCGCCGAAAACCAGGCTGCGGAAATCGAGGCCGTGCCGCTGAAGCGGATCGCCACGGCGCGCGACCAGGCAGGCGTTATCGCGTTTCTGCTGTCGAGTGACGCGGATTTCATCACCGGACTGACCATTGATGTCTCGGGAGGTCTCTCATGAGCGATCGTAACACCACTATCGGCTTTATCGGCATGGGGATGATGGGTGGCGGAATGGCGGCCAATCTGCTGAAAGCCGACTTCGATATGGTCGCCTACGATATCGACCCCGCGAAGAACGAACGCTTTGCCGGTCTCGGCGCCAGAATCGCAAATGGTCCGGCGGGCGTGGCGCAGGGTGCCTCGACTGTCATCTGCATCGTCGAGACTTCGGCGCAGATCCGCAACGTGGTGCTGGGAGACGGTGGTATCTTGGAGGGCGCGCAGGCGGGCGACACCTTCGTGTGCAGCGCCACGGTCGACCCGATCATGGTGAAGGAACTGCACGATATCTTGGCGGAGAAGGGCATCCGGATGCTCGACGCGCCGGTCAGTGGAGGAGTTCCGCGCGCGGTATCCGGCGAGCTGTCGGTGATCGTCGGCGGCGACGCGTCAGTCGTTGAGGCCTGTCGACCATATTTCGAGGCGATCTCGGCGAATGTCTTCCATATGGGCGAGATCGGGCATGGGTTGGCCATGAAGCTTTGCAACAACATGATCACCCAGGTGACCAAGGTGGTGATCGCCGAGGCAATGGCACTCGGCGCCAAGGCGGGGCTCGATCCGCAGCAGATGGTCGACGCCATTGGCGTGAGCACGGGAAATTCGAACAGCTTTCAGGCAGCCGCGCCGCGCTATCTCAGCGGTGATTTCTCGCCTGGCGGCACCATCGATATCTCTTACAAGGATCAGGAGCTAGAGACAGCGTTCGCGAAGGCGCTTGGCGTGCCGATGTTCATGGCCGCGGCCTCGCAGCAAGTCTACTAGATGGCGCGGGCGGCGGGGCTGAACAAGAATGACGGCAGCGCTCTGATAACACTGTATGAGAATATGGTTGGCGTTAAATTGGGTCCGCGAGACGGATAACTATGTCCCTGGCCGTTTAAACGTCTTACGTACCCGCGCGACTTCCGCGCCCGTAATGCAGCCCTCCATGTGGTCGTTGATCAGACCCATGGCCTGCATGAAGGCGAAGACGGTTGTGGGTCCGACAAATTTCCAGCCGCGTTTCTTGAGATCTTTTGATATGGCGATAGATTCGGGCGAAGTCGTGATTGTCTGCGGCGCGGGGACGGTCGCTGGGTCTGGCTCAAAACTCCAGAAATAGGCGGCGATCGAGCCTTCGGAGGCAATCATCTCTTGGGCGCGTTTGGCGTTGTTGATTGTGGCTTCGATCTTGCCACGATGGCGGATGATCGAGGCGTCTTGGAGCAGGCGCTCCACGTCCTTCTTGGCGAATTTGGCGATGCGGTCGTAGTCAAAGCCATGAAAAACGCGGCGGAAGTCCTCACGCTTGGTGAGGATGGTCCGCCAGCTCAAGCCAGATTGAAATCCCTCAAGACAGATTTTCTCAAACAGCCGTTGGTCGTCCGTGACGGGGAAGCCCCATTCGG
>JABJCS010000487.1 GCA_018665505.1 Alphaproteobacteria bacterium | reverse complement strand
TTCGCCTTTGGATCATCAGCTGCCGCAATCTCGCGCCGAAATGCGACCGCGACGCCACCTTCAACTGGCAGCGAGCCCCACTCGGCAGACGGCCAGGCGAGTTTCAGATTGACGCCGCGTTGCTGACAGGTGGCCATCCCTGCCATCCCGTAACACTTGCGAACGACCAACGTGATGACTGGCACGGTGGCTTGACTAGCGACGTAGACGGCCCGCATGCCGGCCCGCATCACACCGCGCGATTCCGCCTCCAGCCCGACCATGAAACCGGGCACATCAACCAGAAAGACAAGTGGGATATGGAAGGTGTCGCACAGTTCGACGAAATGGCATTGCTTGAGGGATTCGCCAACATCCATCGCGCCGCCATAGATCATCGGATTATTGGCGACAACACCGACGACATATCCATTGAGGCGGGCGAAACTCGTGATCAGACCCTTTCCGAAACGCGGTTGAATTTCGAACAACGAGCCTTCGTCGAATACCAGCTCCATCAATTTCCGCATATCGTAGGGACGCCGCCGGGCCTCGGGAATGATGTCTTGCAAGGCGTCCTCGCAACGATCGACCGGGTCAGCCACATCACCTCTCGGCGGCTGTTCCCAAACATTCTGTGGCATGTAGGAGAGATATCGCCGGATTGTCTCGAGGCACTCGTCCTCACTCTCGGCGATATTGTCGATCGTGCCGCCTTGGTCGACCGCGATCTTCGGGCCGCCGAGTTCTTCCTTGTTCAAATCCTGGCCGAGTGAACGTTTCACGACGGCGGGGCCCGCTGCGAATACCTGACTGGTATCCTTCACCATGATCGAGAAATGCGAGAGGATCGCCCGTCCCGCCGGCCCTCCGGCCGCAGACCCGAGGACGGCGCTCACAACAGGCACCTCGCCCATCAAATCCACAGATCGGTCGAAACTGTCGACGCCTGGGAACACCGCATGCCCACGACGCTTTGCCGACGTCACAGTGCCACCGGCCCCATCGATCAAATTGACCAAAGGTATCCGGTATTCGTGAGCTAAATCCTCGCTGAAACCACCCTGCCCACCCTTGCGGCGATCGAGACCTGCGGACGTGCCGCCCCGCACGGTAAAGTCCTCACCGCCGACGACGACAGGCCGCCCATCGATCTTGGCGAGGCCCGAGACATAGGGCGCCGGCGTGACACCGGTCAGCTCGCCCGTCTCGGAATATTCCCCAACACCCGTGGTCTTACCGATTTCCTGGAACGAACTCTCGTCGACTAGATGGTCGATCCGTTCCCGAACCGTCAATCGGCCCGCCTTGTGCTGGCGACCGACATTGACTTCACCGCCCTGTTCCTCCGCTAATTCGCGGCGGCGGTGCAGTTGCTCGATCTCCTTGTCCCAGGCCATCGACTGGCGCTTTCGTCTATGCGTCGAGCACGACGACGATTTGACCTTCGGCGACAGGTTCTTCCTCGGCGACCATGATTTCCGACACCGTTCCGTCATCGCTCGCGAGGACCGGAATTTCCATTTTCATCGATTCCAGGATGATCAGGGTCTGCCCTTCGGTGACCTTTGCTCCTTCTGCGACTTCAATTTTCCAAACGGTTCCGGTGACGTCGGATTCGATTTCAATGCGGGCCATGGTTGTCCTCGTTTTGCTGGTTGGCTGTGATTTTGAATTTACTTAGAAGGTCGTCGGCCAATTGGAAAGCAGATGTTGACTGAGACCACCGGAAAGTCGGTTACGATGCACCTTGAACATCCGGATCAACCAATCGCGGGTATCCTCCGGCTTGATGACATGCTGCACGCCGTATGAGGCGGCGATGTCGTAGACGCTACTTTCGAGCTGGAATTCCTCGAACTTTTCCTTAAAGAATTCCGGATCGGACTCTTCCAGTCGAACGCCGGGCTTCCCATGGACAACGTTAACCGCATAGGTCGGGTCCATGAAGCTCACTTCCGCCGTCGGCCATGCCGCCACTTCGGCCGCGTTCTTTCCGCCGCCCATATTGATATAGGCTTGGCCGTAATTCTTGCGGATCATCACCGTTAGTTTCGGTACCGTCATCAACTGTAGCGCGTTCATGAAGTTCATGATCTTGCCAGGTGCGCGTTGGCGTTCCGCATCGATGCCGATCACGAAGCCCGGATTATCGACTAGGAAAATCACTGGAATGTTGAAGCTGTCGCACATCACCATGAAGCTACAGCACTTGTCGCACCCATCTGCGTCCAGCGCGCCGGCCTTGAAGATTGGATTGTTGGCGATAAAACCAACGGTCTTACCATCGAGGCGCGCGAGCGCCGTGGTCGCGGTTTTACCGAAACGGGATTTCAATTCAAACACGCTGCCTTTATCGGCCAGGCGCTCGATGATTTTGCGCACGTCGTAGACCTGTGTCCGCTTCTCCGGCAGGACGTCCAAGACGCTGCG
>JABJCS010000486.1 GCA_018665505.1 Alphaproteobacteria bacterium | reverse complement strand
GACGCCCGAGGGCTAGGACGGCGGCTTTCCGATATGTTCCAATATGATGATCCCCGAGTGCAAAGCCCCACCGATGAGCAGGTGCTCGGGTTTTGCGACAGCTACGGTCTGTTGGTTCCGGGGCGTACAATGTTCGTCAGGGACATGGTTCAGACTTGCAAATACTTGCACTTGTTTGTTGCAGCGATTGATCGTGGAGACAAGACCAAAGCGAGGGAAGTGTTTAATAACGCCGTGGTGCCGAACATGACGGTTCGGCTGGTTGGCAGCAAAGATGGAAGACCGACGGCGAACTGGAACCTGGAGGTACAGCCCACGAATTTGATGGCACTCGCCTGGTTGCAAATTGCGTCCGAACTGACTGTCGGGAAAGGGATGAAAAAATGCGAAGCTCAGGGCTGTCTAGAATGGTTTCCTGAACGTTCAAACAAGCGCTTCTGCAACAACAGGTGTAAAATGGCTTTCCATCGGGTGACGAGACAGATGGCTGGGGTTGAGGGGGGAAGGACAGTTGTGACAGGTCGGTGATCTTTTGTTCGAAAGCGGCCTCGACATCGGTCATCAGACGGTGCGGCTACGGTGAAATCGAATCAGTCCGATATTTGTCGGCGAGATCAGGCGGCGCCGACTGAAGATTGTATCGGGCTATGCTTGAAGTGTTATGCTTTCACTGCGACCAAATTCAGCAACGTCTCTTCGCGTTCTGTCGGATGAGTGCTACCGGTGAGTGTTTCGCGCAAACCAAGATCGGCGCGGCTCCACCATAGATACGGATAGGAGATCGCATTCGCAGAACAATCGAACCCTGCATGTTCGATGAATGCCCGATATTCGTCAGCAGATTTCTGGACATCCATGGGATGTCTGAACAGCAGACGGATAATCCAAGAATGGATAAATGCCCGCGTCGATTCCGCAAAGAGCAACAATCCGCCCGGCTTCAGGACCCGGTGAAATTCCTGAATGGCGGTTTGCTGGTCCGGCAGATGATGAAACGTTTGGTGGCAAAACAGCATGTCCACGGATTCATCCGCCAGTCCGAGATCCGTGCTCGTCCCCTGAACCAGCGCGACCGGTAGATCGAGCTTGTCGGTTTCCGCTGCAGAGAGCCCGAGCATTTCTGAATCTATGTCGATACCAATGATGAGTTCTGGCGCAAATCTTGCCTGCAAACGCCGCAATGACTGTCCGGCACCACACCCGACATCGACAATAACGGGATAGGATGTAGCGCGGTCTTCGATCAGGCGGTCAAGGTCGTCCATCGCCACGTCGAGGACTCTGGTCTCCCAGATGTCAGTCCGAAGAAACCATTTTCCGAACCGCGATTCAGGTACGTGCGCAATGCGTTGAGCCACCATCAGTCTCGAAACCGTCTTTCCATTCGCTGCTATGCCCGGTCAGCGGAGCGTGGAACGATGGAAAGTAATACAATTTCCCCGCCCGGTTGCAAGACCTGTCATCAGACTTGGGTGGTCGGTCGGCACTGACCGTCACGGACCGCGGATAAACAGGATCGTTGCCTGCAATTGGCTTCTCGGGCATTCTCGCCCTGTTCCATGTTTTTGACAATCTGATCGAGCCGGCCGAACGAATGATGGCAAGACAATTTGGCTTTGTGACTGCCAACGTAATCGCCGTGCTTGTCGCATGGCACACGCCTGCGCATGCCTACCTCGACCCAGGTACCGGCAGTATGATTCTGCAGGGTATTATTGGGGCTGTGGTCGGTGGTTTGATCGCGTTGAAGCTATATTGGGCACGTCTTAAAGACTTCCTTGCTGGTCGCCGCCCGCGCCGAGCGGCTGATTCTCAAGACAGGCCGTCTGATTCCAATTGAGTGATCAGGTACACAGCGATCGAATACACCGGGACGGCGCATCCTTTCGCGATCCGGCAGGGCATATCTATCAGAAAGACGGTCGGATTCTGCGCAGCGTTACAGAGACCGGGGCCGAGAATTACGAATACGTGCGCGATAGTGGGTTCCTACCCGCACTGATTGCCGATGACCGTGTAATCGGTATGGCCGAAGTGCCGCCAGATACACTCGATGGTGTTCTCGACTGCCGCTATGTCCTGGAGCACCCTGCGCTGCCCTTTATTTCTTACCCCTATGAATGGTGTTTCTCGGCGCTTCGAGCAGCTGCATTGTTGCAGCTTGAGCTGATAACGGAGGCACTGAATCGTGACGTGATGCTTTCCGATGCGTCTGCTTACAACGTTCAGTTTCGCGGTGCGGATCCCGTGTACATCGATGCCTTGTCGTTTAGGCCGTATCGTGACGGTGAATACTGGTCCGCGCATCAACAATTCTGCAATCAATTCCTGAACCCGCTTTTGCTGACTGCGCTCGGCAGGGTTGGGTTTAATGCATGGTTTCGTGGTAATCTCGAAGGCATTGGCTCGGCGGATCTGGCACACCTGTTGCCGTGGTACAGGAAGTTAAGCTGGCGGGTGATGACTCACGTCACTCTGCCGGTCAACTTTCAGGCCGGATCGCGGCAAAAAACTGCGGCACGGCTTGATACCGCCAAGGCGCGCCGGTTGCCGAAGGCGTCGCTCATCCATCTCGTGAATGGATTGCATCGTTGGATTGCAGGGCTTTCTCCACCCTCGGCCCAAGGCAGCACCTGGCGCGATTACGAATCCGACAATAGCTACGATGCTGAAGCCACAGGTCTCAAACAGGCATTCACCAGCCGTTTCGCGGCAACAGTGAAACCATCCGTCCTGTGGGATGTCGGGTGCAATACCGGGTTTTATGCCGAGACTGCGCTGCAGGCGGGTGCAGGTAGTGTGATTGGGTTCGATACGGATGTCGGGGCGGTCGAGGCGGCTTTCGCCCGTGCCAGAGAAAACCAGCTGGCGTTTCTTCCCCTCGTTCTGGACGCGGCCGACCCCAGTCCAGGGCAAGGGTGGCGGGGTCGTGAGAGGAGGAGCCTCCAGGATCGCGCCAATGCCGACGGTCTGATTGCATACGCGATCGTCCATCATCTATCGATCGGCCGTAACATTCCGCTTGCCGCGGTCGTCGAATGGTTGATCGAACTGGCGCCGCAGGGCGTGATCGAATTCGTTGAAAAAGAGGACCCGATGGTTCGGCACATGCTGCGGCTACGGGACGACATCTTTGGCGATTATCACAGGGATGCGTTCATGGCGGCTATTCGGGAGCATGCTGAGATCGTCGACACATCCGACGTCATCGAAGGCCGCCGGGTACTGGTCTGGTATCGCCGCCGGGCATCTTGAGAGCTGCGAACAGATGAATCAAT
>JABJCS010000485.1 GCA_018665505.1 Alphaproteobacteria bacterium | reverse complement strand
GCGACGGCGTAGCGCATATCGATGCTATCGATCGCAGCGTTCATTCCAGAACGTCCCGATAGGTGCCACGATGGAATAAACCATCGACGTACGGTCGATCCTTACGGCGCGCCACCGTCGCGGCGGTATCGACGGATTCGCCGTCGCTTCCCAGGACGACGCCGTACTCTTCGAATGCGGCGTCCCGGCATACAAATTCCCCCAACACATCGGCGAGCACACGTTCCGGCTCGCGGTCAAAAGGATGGCCCCAGCCACCGCCACCGCCGGTCTCGAGCCGCAAGACATCACCCCGCTTCAGGACATTGCCGTCACTAAATGGATCAAGCTCGCGTTCTTGTGGCGTGCCGGGATTCACCACCGCCCGCCCGGCACCGCCGTTCTTACCGCCCTTCACCCCCCACGCGGGTTTCTTCACACCGTCGATGCGGATCGCGAATATCGCTTCCTCCGCCAGCAATTCAATCTCGCGCACCACGCCGCAACCACCGCGCCAGCGTCCGGGCCCGCCGGAGTTCCGGTGGATGCCATAGGCGCGCAACCGAGCGGGATAATTCTGCTCCATCATCTCGGCCGGGTAATTCTCTTGCGCCACGTAGTAGACCGCGTTGATCCCGTCCGCATAGGGCCGCGCCCCGTAGCCGACACCAACACCATCGCTCATCAGGAACGGGTTGCCGTCGTCGCCGACCCCGCGCGCAAAATAGATTACATAGGCGCAATTGGCCGCGGTGGACTCGCCGCCTGCCGCATTGACCAAGCCCATGGTGGAGCTGAGCAGGCGCATCATCGTCAATCCGCGCTGGCCGAGCGGGGCCGGCCATTTCGGCTGCAACACACTGCCCTCGCGCAGAATGACTTCATCGACCGCTCGCCCAGCCCCGGAATTCAACAGCAGGGTCGGGTCGCCCGCCAACAGGTACATACCGAGCATGGCGCGGGGCACCGCCGGATTAACGAGATAATTGATCGGCCCCGGCGCCTGGTCGTCGCTGTCAGAGAAATCCAACACCACGCCGTTGTCGTCCACAGTAAGTTCGATGCTGAGCCGATAGGGCCCATTACCTTGACCGTCATGGTCCAAGGCATCCGCGAAACGGTATGTGCCGGGCGGGAAGGTTTCCCTCAGGCGGGTCGTCGCCGCGCGCTCAGAGCGTTCGCCCAATTGCCGGAATGCATCCGCCACCACATTGGCACCAAAGCGTTCCGCCAATTCGCCGATGCGCCGCTCGCCGAGACGCACCGCCGCGAAGCACGCGCGGGTGTCACCCTTCAACATGTCGGGGAAACGGGAATTGCGGAAGAAGACCCGCAAAAGTTCGTCGTTGATCACACCTTCCGTCGCCAGACGAACCGGGGGAATGATGATCCCTTCCTGAAAGATGTCCGTGCAGTCCGGCGAGATCGAGCCCGGCCGCATGCCGCCGATATCGGCAAAATGCGCCCAGCTTTGCGCAAAGGCGATGATCTCTCCGTCGACGAAGACTGGAGCGACGAACACCTGATCCGGCGAATGCGAGACTGAGCCCTTGGAGGCGTAACAATCATTGTACCAATAAAGGTCGCCAGGTTTCATTTCAGCAGCCGGGTAATGTTCGAAAATCGGGCGGACGGGATCGCCAAAACTCGGTCGGTAAGCGCCGACGATCATATCCCCCACGGCGTCAAATAAGGCGACGAAAAAATCTTTCTTCTCCCGGATGAACGCGGACATGGCGGTCCGCTCAATCAACGCCTCCATTTCGCTTTGACTTGCGCGCAGCGCTCCCCGGATCACTTCCAGCGTCACCGCATCGCAAATCGGCGCGCCGCCATCCTGCGGTTCGGCACTCATATGATTGCCGTCCGACGCAGGGTTCGTGTGACGTTCGGATCGAATGGAAGGCGCGCATGCTGCAGCACCAGATTGTCCCAGAGGATCATATCGCCGGTGCGCCAATCATGCTCATAAGCGAAATCTTTGTTGTAGAAATGGGATCGCACCTCGGCGATCAGCTCAGCGCTCTCTTCGGCTTCCATATCCTCGACCCCAAGGGTTGTGAGCTTGTTGACCCAAATCGCGTGCTTGCCGTTGCGCGGGTCGGACCAAAGCAGGGGATGAATCCAGCTCGGCGAATCCACATCCGCATCAACGACGTTCCAATCTGCGGAAGTTTTCTTGTCGTAGGCGCGCGCACGGCGGCATTTCAGACCCTGCAAGCGTTCCCGCAAGGTGTCCGGCATGGCGTCATAGACCGCCTGTGTGTTCAGAAACTTCGTCCCCCCGCCGTGCTCTGGAATTTCAACCGCGTACAAAATGAGCGCCTTCAACGGTTCCTCCAGGAACAGCTGATCGATGTGAAAATCGAGTTCGCCCTTACCGAAGATACCGTCGGGTCGAGTATTCGAGACATATTGATTGTCATCGTTCTCGGCCGTTTGTTTGTTGAGCTCGCGTTGGCTGGTGCCGCCGAAATAACGCGCGAACCGTGCCTGCTGGTCCGGTGACAGATCGAACCCGCGAAACAGCAACAAATGATGACGCTCGAAAGCGGCCTTCACAGCGACGACAGTCTCCGTCGAGAGCGGCCCCGAGATATCCAGGCCGGTGATTTCGGCCCCGACAGTCTCCGATAACGGTTTCGTATCGAATTTCGAAGGCATGGACACTTCCCAATACAAAGGCGCAATATTTTAGCTAACTCAAAGGTGGCAGGAGTAAACGCAACGCCATGGCGAAAAAATTATCCCAAGATCAAGTCGATGCCTATCGCCGCGACGGGTTTCTTGGCGCGTTACCGGTTCTAAATGCAGGCGAGGTGAACCGGTTCCGGGCAGATTTGGAAGCTTTCGAGGCAACGACGGGCAAGCCGCTCGATTTTCCCGAACGTTCGAAATCCTATCTGCTGTTCGATTGGGCGGACGCCATCGTCCACCATCCGGCGGTATTGGACGCGGTCGAGGATGTGATCGGGCCCGACATTCTGGTCTATCACACGACCATCAATATCAAGGAAGCGCATAACGACGCCTATATTCCGTGGCATCAGGATGACGATTATTTTCATCTCGATCCGCCCGAGCACGTGACCGCCTGGGTGGCGATCTCCGATGCCTCGGAAGATGCCGGCTGCATGCGGATGATACCGGGGAGCCGGACCGATGGGCTTGTCCCCCATGCGGAAAAACCGGAGAAGGATCACCTGATCCGCCTCGGCAAGGCGATCCACGACCGCTTCGGCGAAAATGACGGCGTTGCGGTGCCGCTCAAGGCGGGCGAGATGTCGTTGCACCACACCCACACCATTCATTCGTCGGGCGCAAACCATAGTGATGATCGTCGAATCGGGTATGCGGTCAGCTATATCCCAGCGCATGTCCGACCTTTAACCGACCCGCGCACCAGTGTGTTGCTCGTGCGCGGCCAAGACCGGCACGGTTATTTCGAACATGAAAAAAGATTAGCCATGCCATTAAGCCAAGCGGCGCGCCAAGCGCATACCGACGCCTACAAGAAATATACCGCAGCGACGGGTATCGCGGTCTAAACCAGCGATACGATTTTGCCGAGCGACGTCAAACGAAAGCGCCCGAACTTGCGCTCGGCCAGTTTCATTTCCATCAAGGTCTTGATATCGTCTTCGGAAACCTTTTGTTGCATCGATCCTTTCGACAGCAACTGAACCGAATTCTTTAATTGCAACGGTAAGCCGGATTTAATTTTCCGGGTATGCCGGAATTCTTCCGCACGATCAATGCTTCGCTGATCTTCTAATATCGCCACGCCGGTATCTCCCCAACAACAAAATGTCGCGACTAATGAAGTATTTAACACAACATCTGCTCAAAATTAAAGCATCAATTGATTAACAACTCATTAATTTAGGGAATTCTTCACTGATCTCGGCGCTATTTACTCAATATGTAACTGCGGTCCCCGATCCGCCATCGACAGCAATCGCCTGGCCAGTCACGATGCTCGCTAGGGGCGAACAAAAGAACACTACCGAATGTGCAATATCGTCCGGATCAATCAGCCGTCCCAGTGGAATCTCCGCCACGGTCTCCGCCGCGATCTCATCGTAGCTGACCCCGGCATCCCGCGCCCGGCGCTCGAAATTCCCTTTCATCCGGTCCGTGACTGTCATGCCCGGATGAATGCAGTTCACGGTGATATTGTCGGGGCCGAGATGGGTCGCGAGCGACTTCGTGAAATTGGTGGCCGCCGCATTGACGACCCCATTGGTCGGACGCAGAGCCGCCACGATCCGTGCCGTCATGCCGGTGATATTGACGATCTGCCCACCGCCTACTGCTTTCATATGCGGAATCACTTCGCGGGCGCAGCGAATATACGACATCAGTTTGACGTCGATATGTTGCTGCCAATTCTCGTCCGACTGCTCGTCGAAAGGTGCGCTGACGGAATAAACCGCAT
>JABJCS010000484.1 GCA_018665505.1 Alphaproteobacteria bacterium | reverse complement strand
ATAGTCGCTCTATGACGGGATCTTCAACATCACCATTGCTCATCACAAACACGCAAGCACGCAAACTATTCCTCGAACGCCAGGGCCTTTCGGCGCCCGTGAGGAATAAACTGTCGACCGACAGATTACTGGAGACGATTCGTGCCTTGGGGTTTGTGCAAGTGGACAGTATCAACACCGTCGCCCGCGCCCATCACATGATCTTGTTCGCTCGCAATCAAACCTATCGCACGGATCAACTCACCCATTTGCTGGAAACCGAGCGCACGCTTTTTGAACATTGGACCCACGACGCATCCGTCATTCCGGTCGAGTTTTTCCCGTATTGGCGCCACCGCTTCGAAAGAGACAAGCCAGCACTGCTCGGTCGCTGGCGTAAAGCGCGTCATGAGGGCTTTGAGGAAATCTTCGAGAAAATTCTGACTCAAGTCCGACGCGATGGGCCAACGATGTCGCGGGATATTGGTACGAAACGCAAGACCGGGCGTGGTTGGTGGGATTGGCATCCCGAGAAGACCGCGCTGGAGTTTCATTGGCGCACAGGCAATCTCGCTATTGCTGGTCGTGAGGGCTTCCAGAAAATTTACGACGTCACGGAGAATGTCATTCCGAAGCGTCACCGCGAAGCACGAGTAAAGGAGGTCGCATTCGTCGATTGGGCTTGCCGGTCGGCGCTAGAACGCCTCGGAATGGCGACATCGGGAGAGCTAGCGGCATTTTGGGATTTGGTGACGACTAAGGAATCGGCCGAATGGTGCCGAGACGCGCTGGCGACTGGCGCTTTGATAGAGGTTTTAGTCGAGGGTGACGGAGAGCGGAAACCGACCAAGGCCTTCGCTTTTCCCGATTTGGCGGAGCGCCTGACTGATTTGCCGGAAGCTCTCGACCGCATTCGGGTTCTGTCGCCCTTCGATCCCTTGATCCGGGACCGGAAGCGCTGTTTGCGTCTCTTCGGGTTCGACTACCGGATCGAAATATTCGTCCCCGAAGCGAAACGCCAATACGGGTATTATGTATTCCCGTTGCTGGAAGGTGACCGTTTTATTGGCCGCATCGATATGAAGCATCAAAAAGGCGTTTTATCCATCACTGGATTTTGGCCGGAACCCGGGGTGAAGATGGGGAGGGGACGCAAGGCCGCGCTTGAGGCCGAGCTGGATCGACAGCGCCGATTTGTCGGTGCCGAGAGCATAGTGTTCAACTGTACACTCGATTAGGTCTATTCGTTCAGTCCCTTTCCCGGATAAGGATGCGTCGCGACCCAGTGCTGTGCGATATCCAAGCGGCGCGTGATCCAAACATCGGGCTTATCCATGACGTAATCGAGGAACCGTTTCAGCGCCATGGCACGGGCCGGATGACCGATGATTCGATTGTGCAGACCGATCGACATCATCTTCGGGTGGGTGGCGCCTTCTTCATAGAGCATGTCAAAAGCGTCACGGAAGAAAGCGAACAAGTCGTCCGCCGTACCCATCCAACCGACCAGCTTGCCGTCATTGTTGGTTAATGAGTAGGGCACGATGAGATGCGGGTGTCCGTCGACGGTCTTCCAGAACGGGAGCTCATCGCCGTAATAATCGCTATCGTAGAGAAATCCCCCGTGTTCCAATAACAGTCGTCGCGTGTTGATGCTGGGGCCGTAGCGGCAATACCAACCTTGCGGCCTCTGCCCGGTGGATTTCTCCAAGGAGGCGACCGCCTTGCGGATATGGTCGCGTTCCTCGTCTTCGCTCAACTCGAAATGCTTGATCCAGCGCCAACCGTGCGAGCAGACATCGGCACCAGACGTGCGGATGGCTTCGGCGATCTCCGGCGTGCGTTCCAAAGCCAGGGCGCAGGAAAACATGGTTAGTGGCAGCTCGCGTTCCTGAAACAGTCGCAACAACCGCCAGAATCCGACGCGACTGCCGTATTCGAACATGCTCTCGCCCGCCAGATCACGGCCGTCGAGGGCGGGCCTGCCGAAGGCTTCGGTCAGTTGCGTTTCCGTATAGCCTTCGCCGTCTTGCATGGAAGGCTCGGAGCCCTCTTCGACATTAATGACGAAATTCAGCGCGATGCGTGCGCCTCCCGGCCATTTCGGGTCCGGCGGGTTGCGTCCATAGCCGACGAGGTCGCGGTCGTATCTCTCGGTCATGCGGGTTCCCCTATGCGGTTCGTTGTTCCGTCAATCTGTCACGGGGGGATTTCCCGGGAACATATTGCGATGCGATTCGGCATCCATCTCGGTCTTGAATTTGTGTCGTGCGGCGAGCTCTACTGCGCGCTCGGCTGCGGGGCGTGCGGTGATCTCATCAACCAGCCGTTTCAGGTGAGGGAAATCACCGAAAGCCTCGTCGGAGAGAACTCGTGGCATCAGCCGCGCCCAACCCCATGTCGCCATGTCTACGATGGTATAGATGTCGCCCAAAATATAGCGGCGGTCGGCGAGCCGGTCGTTGAGGATTCCGTAATGGCGTTTGGCCTCGAACGCGTAGCGGTTCAGCGCATAGGGAATTTTCTCCGGCGCATGAACCTGGAAATGAACGGATTGTCCGGAGTACGGACCGACCCCAGTCGCTACGAACATCAGCCAAGACAAAAAATCACCCCTCGCGGCATCTCCGGCGGGCGGCAGAAACTTTCCGGATTTTTCCGCGAGGTAGAGCAGAATGGCGTTGCTGTCGAAGACGGTGACATCGCCGTCAACGATGGTGGGCGCCTTGGCGTTCGGGTTGATTGCGAGATATCCGTCCGTGTGTTGTTCGCCTTTGCGGGTATCGAGAGGCACCGCTTCGTAGGCGAGCCCAGACTCTTCGAGGAAGAGCGCCACCTTCATCGGGTTCGGGCCGGTGTTGTAGTAGAATTTCAACATAGTCTGCCTCCATCAAAAACTGTGGAGACAAACTTCCGACGGTTGGCGTGATTTGTCTAAACGTATCGGTTGGTCGCTATGCGACAAAGCGAGTGTTGAATTGGAATTGTCGGGCGTAAGGCCCGCTGCTGATTAATGCATGCATGCCGATAAATTGTTCTATCGGTTTTCCTGGTTCGCCAAGTGGCGCTAAAATTTGCTGGTATTCCGGTTGCGATAACGATCCGTTTTCCCAGTGGAAGTGTCGAAAACAGGGTTGCTTACTTTCGATCGACGTACAGAGTTGCGATTTCAGTTCCTCATAAATTTCTGAGGGCATGATTTCATCCAGATAGCGACCGGTGATTTCATATCCGACCATTTCATAGAATTGCGTTCCGGCAAGTCGAATTTTCGCGCGGTCGAATTTGCCGTCGGCATATTTCAAATCGAGTATGCAAATTCCGCTCAAGAGAGATCGAATATCCATTGGGTCGATATCGGCACGAGTCGGGATCAGATTTAAACCGCGTTTGTCATTCCAGTAAGTTAGGAAATGTTTCAAACTGCCATTTAGGTTATCTGTAATCATGGTCGGGCCTCACGGAAGTATCGGTCGCTCACCGTCTATTTCGATATCAGATAATAAACGGTCATCCAGCGAGAATGATCGTGAGGTAAAATGATTTATAGACGGTTACCAATGCCCGGAAGATCGGAAAATACCGAACTTGAACCGAAATCATCGATTACATTGAACGGGAAGCGCGCTCAATTCGGTAAAGTGCACTTGTAGTTTCGTTTTTTATAGGGACGGTCGCATTCCCAATCGTTTCCCGAGTAATCGAGATGGACGTTCTTTGGCAATTTCACCGCGATGCACGCCTTTTTGTTCGATCGGTATCCGCGCTCGCACTTCCAGCCATTCCTGTAGGAGGCATGCACGATATAGCCATATTTTGGGACCACTATCGTAACACATCCATCATTCGACGCCTTATATCCGTAGTTGCATTTCCATCCGGCACCATTGTTGGTTTCTAGGATATGCGCATTCTTGGGAATTTTGACGGCGATGCATTGATTTCCTGATGCGCGATGGCCCAAATTGCATTCCCAACCCGGGTCTAACATTGCCGACGTGAGATGCCCATTTTCCGGGACGGTGATCAGCGCGCAGATTTTACCGCTCTTTCGATAACCGCGATCACAATCCCAACGGTTTCCATTCGCCGTTAAATAACCGTTCTTTGGGACAAATATTTCAATGCAGGTATTGTCGTTTTCTTGAAAACCTCGACTGCAATCCCAACCGCGTTGTCCATGAGCGGCGCTGGTTGGATAGGTGTTCGCCGGTCGTTCGACGGTGGCGCAGACACCGCTCTCCTCTCGATAGCCTAATTTACACTCCCATCCGCTGCCAAAGCGCTTCAACTGTGCATTTTGAGGCAACGGTTTGATCGTGCTTTCAGCCATCGATATCTGT
>JABJCS010000483.1 GCA_018665505.1 Alphaproteobacteria bacterium | reverse complement strand
GACACGATGTTCGCGAACCAATATCTCGCCTATGATGCCCTGTCCGATGGCATGAAAGAGTTTCTGTCCGGCCTGCGCGCCGTGCATTCCGATGCCAGTCTTGGGTCTCGCAATAAGGGAAGAGCGCTGAAGGTGAAGGCGGGCGCTGAAGGTCGCCCGTCATACGAGGCGACGCATCCTGTCATTCGTACTCACCCGGAGACCGGCCGCAAGAGTATTTTCGTGCATAAACCCTATACGATCCGGTTCGAGAACATGACCGTGGCGGAGAGCAAACCGCTCCTCGATTTCCTCTACGCTCATTCCGCCCGCCCGGAATTCACCTGTCGTTTCCGGTGGGGGAAAGGCGCGCTCGCCTTTTGGGACAACCGTTGTCTTCAACATTATGCGTTGAACGACTATTCGGGCGTGCGTCGCTACGCGCACCGGGTGACGGTGGTCGGAGATACGCCGAAATAGAGGGCCGCTGGTCAAATCTGCCGGCACGCAACATATCTACACCCAACGAATAACCTCGGGAGAAGTTTCCATGGCTGAGATGAAAGTCGCCGTCCTCGACGACTATATGAAAATCGCGGGCGAACTCGCGGATTGGAAATCGTTGCCGGGAGACATTCAGACGGATTTTTTCTATGAGAAACTCCCGGAAGGAAACGATGCGCGGGCGGAGGCCTTAGCCGATTACGATGTCTTGGTCGTCACACGGGAACGCACGCCGCTGCCGAAGGAGCTTCTCGAGCGCCTACCGAAGTTGAAATTCATCGCGTCTCCGGAAATGCATAACCGGGTCATCGATTTCGATTATTGCCGCGAGAAAGGCATCCCCGTTTGCGGCACCACGCCGCGTCCGTCACCGACTTTCGAGCTGACCTGGGCGTTGATCCTGGCGCTCGCGAAGAACGTCACCATTGACGACCAGGCAATGCGCACGGGGCAATGGCAGACCGTCGTCGGCACCGAGATCCGTAACAAGACGCTCGGCGTGATCGGCCTGGGTCGCATCGGCTCGGAAGTCGCCAAGGTGGGCAACGCCTTCGGCATGAACGTCATTGCCTGGAGCGAAAACTTGACCGCCGAACGGGCAAAGGAATGCGGCACCGCGCTGGTCTCCAAGGATGATCTTTTCCGTCAATCCGACTACGTCGTCGTTATGGTCATCCAGAGTGATCGGACCATCGGCCTGGTTGGCGCGCGTGAGATCGGCTTGATGAAATCGGATGCCTATCTGATCAACCCGGCGCGCGGTCCGATCGTCGATGAGGCGGCGCTGATAGACGCGTTGAAGAACAACAAAATCGCGGGCGCGGGCCTCGACGTCTACGACGAAGAACCGCTGCCGGTCGATCACCCGTTTCGCGGCTTGCCGAACACCGTGCTGATGCCGCACGTCGCCGGATTTACCCGCGAGCATTACGCCCATTGGTACAATGGTATGATGGAAGACGTGCGTGCCTGGATCGGCGGTGAGATCATCAACGAGATCCACGGCAGCGGGATCGTCGCGGCGCGGGTGTGATCGCCTATTTCAGGCCTAATTATTGATTGGAGCGGATGGATGAAAAGAAGCTTATTTGTAGCCGTAATTGTCGGATTGACCTTGTCGAGCGGCATTGCCGCTAGTGAAGGGTAAAGACTAACAGGCGCCGAAATCAAGGCCTTGGTTTACGGCAATGTTATGGCTTTTGAGACTGATAGTTGGAAAACAGGCAGCGTAGAATACGCAAAAGACGGCAGCACCGAGGCCAAGTTGGATAGCGGCGGGGGCGATACCGGGAAATGGGTCATCAAGGATGACTCCCTTTGTGTGTCTTGGTCAAAATGGCGTGGTGGGAAAGAGCGTTGCGTCAAGTATACGAAGCTCGGAGATGGTAAAATACGATATGAGCCAGTCAGTGGTCGTGGCGATGGCGGCACTGCCTGGAAAAAATAGAACTCTCATTTGAGTTATCGAAGAGAGGCTTTGCCACGCAGGGTGGCCTAAAGCGTAAGACTCCGCTGGCGATTACCGTCGTGCCGACTATCATGGCCCGATCATAAAAAAATCGACTGTCAGCGGAGCGAAGCCATGCCGGATACGGGACCGAACGTAGGGAAGAAAGCGGATCGATACAGGCTACCGGATTCCGACTATGTGGGCGAGGGATGGACGCCGGTCCAACCGGGCTCGGACCCGGTCCTATACGGGCACGTAGACCTCACGCCGAAAGGTAAGTTCGAGGTACGCAGCTACCAGACCTTCACGCTCACGTACACGGTCGGGCGTTTCGGGCTCGATGACACTGGTGCTATCCGCGTCATCTTTCGCGCCATGGGCGATACCGGCACCCTGCAGACGGACGACCCGACAGCGGATAACTTTGTTTCTGCTAGGGCGAGCAACGACGCCACTCTCTCCGTGGATTATGCGCGGCGCGGCAAGTCTGCGCGACCCCGCTGGAAGTCGCTCACCGTCAATGTCACCGGCGGCTACATGCGCGAAGGCGATACCATCACCCTCGTCTTCGGCGATACGTCGTATGGCTCGAATGGGCTCAAGTTGCAGACCATGGTGGAGACGGACTTTGAGTTTAAGTTCCTCGCCGATGTCTGCGCCACCGGCCATTTCGTGCCGATCCCGAACACGCCGAGCATCGATATCGTGCCGGGCCGACCCGATGTGTGGCG
>JABJCS010000482.1 GCA_018665505.1 Alphaproteobacteria bacterium | reverse complement strand
GATACACAGCTCGATAAAACTCAAGCAGCGTCTCGGAGGAATCATTCGGGATATCGGTAATTCGCTTTCCCGTCAGGTCTTGGCCATAATCGCGCGCGACCTGCGTCCCATGGACGAGGTAGCGGAAATAACGACCACCATCCTCTACTTGCAGCATCAAGAGGTTGCCGATGCACTATCTGAGCTCGGTAATATCGATATCCGCACGCGCCGGCACGGACTGACCCGATCTTTCGCACGCAGCCAGCCAAACGCAGTAGAGATTCCGCTGGCGCTCATCAGCCAACAGAGCATCGGAAATTTCAGCGGTAAATAAATGCACCGCCGCCTTATCGCTCGACATCGTCCCACCCGAGATAAACTTCGCCACCCATCCTTAATCAAAGTAGCACAGAAATCGACGTGTCTTAAGGGTTCGAATTCGGCAATATAATCACCATGTGCGGACGCTATACCCTGACCATGCCCATCGACAGCATGCGCGAATTGTTCGGCTTCGATGCTCAACCGAACCTCGCGGCGCGGTATAACGTTGCCCCGGGGCAAGATATTCCAGCAGTGCGTATCAACGACGCGGGTACGGGTAGACAATTAGCCGGTTTCAATTGGGGTCTGGTGCCCTCTTGGGTGAAAGATCCGACGACAGCCAACCGCATGATCAACGCTCGGAGCGAGACCGTCTCCGAAAAACCGTCGTTCCGAGCCGCTTTCCAGCGCAGGCGTTGCTTGATTCCTGCAAACGGATTTTATGAATGGAAATCGGAGGGTAAAGGTATCAAGCAGCCCTATTACATCCAACTCGAAGACGGAACGCCGTTCGCCTTTGCCGGTATTTGGGAACGATGGGAAGGTGGCGACGGCGATCATTGGGAGACGTGCGCCGTCGTGACCACGGAAGCAACGGAAGCGCTGATGCCCATCCATCACCGGATGCCGGTCGTATTACCACCCCAATCATACGAAACCTGGCTAACGGGTGACGTGAAAGAGGTTGGCGCGTTGATGGTGCCGTATTCTGGGTCGACCGAGGCGTGGCCTGTCGCAACCATGGTCAATAAAGTGCAAAATGACGGCCCCGAACTTGTCGAGCAAACCGAACCCCTCTCCCCGCCGGCACCGCCGGCCCAAAGCCAACTCGATCTGTTCTGATGCGCACACTCGCCATACGACATGTCGGGTTCGAGCATCTGGATCTACTGGAAGGTATTCTGGAGCAACGCGGCCATGAGATTCGCTACCTTGATATGGGTGTCGACCGGTTGGACGATATTGACCCGCAGGCCGACGACCTTGTTGTAATTCTAGGCGGTCCGATTGGCGTCTACGAACGTGACGCCTATCCGTTTCTCGATGCTGAAGTGGATTTTACTGCTCGTCGTCTTGCAGCACGGAAACCGACGATTGGCATTTGCCTCGGCTGCCAAATCATGGCCGCGGCTCTCGGCGCCGAAGTCTATCCAGGCCCGGCCAAGGAAATTGGCTGGAAGCCATTGCAACTCACGAACCCCGGTAAGTTTTCGCTACTTGGCGATATCGGCGGAGCATCGGTACTGCATTGGCACGGCGACACGTTCGACCTGCCGCACGGCGCCACGTTGCTTGCATCTACCGACCTTGTTCAAAATCAGGCCTTTAGCGTTGAAAATTTTGCGTTGGCGTTGCAATTCCATTTAGAAGCGAGCTTGGAGAATTTGGAGAGTTGGTTTATCGGTCATACATTGGAGATATCCACCACCGACGGAATTGACGTCCAAAGCCTGCGCGCCGATACGGCGGTCGCCGCGCCGCAACTGAAGCCCGGTACTAGATTGGCATTCGGCCGTTGGTTGGACGACGCCGGACTTTAAGCGACACACACAGAGGTAGACATCATGACCACGCGCAACGACCTGAAACAGCGGGGTGACGCCATCCGCAACCGTATCGACGCCAAGGGCAGTGATGCCGACACCGCACCCGGATATCAACGCATGGTCTCGGAAGCGCTCTATGGCGGCATCTGGGCGCGTGATGTCCTGCCCTTGGAGGAACGCTACATTTGCGTCCTTTCGGGACTTATGTTGCAACAGAACGAACCGCAATTGCGCCGCCATGTCCGAGGTGCGCTAAAGATTGGTTTGGCGCCCCGTTCTATTTTGGAAATCTTCGTACAAGCAGGTCTCTATGGCGGCTTTCCCACTGCGGAGAACGCCATGAGTATCGCGCATGAAGTCTTCACCGCCGAAGGCGTGTCGGTCGAAGCCGAAGTCGACGGAGATGAAACCTTGGAAGAGTTTTCCGAAATGGGTGGGGAGATGCTCGCCGCCTTGCATGGCGAACGCGGCACCAAGGGCTATGCATCGCCGGATAATCCGACGACGGGTGGCCTCTATACGATGGCAATTCAATACGGATATGGTTGGCTCTGGCATCGTGCCGGATTGGATCGACGGCAACGCATGATTTGCGCGGTCGCGTCCTTCACGGTCTTACGCCTGGACAGCCAACTTCGGAAGTTCGGACTATCGGCCTTGAACGTTGGCCTCACCAAAGAAGAAGTCGTCGAGGCGGTTATGCAGACAGCACCCTATGGCGGCTTCCCACCCGCACTGAATGCACTCGCCGCACTCGACGAAGCCTTCAGCTAACCCGCCATTTGAAGTGCCGCCGCACCTTCCGGTAAGTCACCCACATAGGATGAAGCCGGACGGATGAGACGTCCGCTGGCGACCTGCTCCTCAATATGGGCACACCAGCCGATGACCCGACCCATGGCGAACGCAGGTGTGAATAGCTCACGCGGCAAGCCGATTCCGTCGAGCACCAAGGCGGTATAGAACTCGACATTGGTATCGAGGCGACGATCGGGGTATCGCGCCTCCAGTGTCTCCAACACGCCATTCTCGACCGCTTCCGCAAAAGCGATCCGGTCCGATGAATTTTTGAGGTCACGGACGATTTCCTTCAACACGTCGGCTCGGGGATCACGCGTCCGGTAGACGCGGTGCCGGAACCCCATGAGACGGGAACCATCCGCGAGCGCGGCATGAATCCATGGCATGATGTTCGCTTCGCTCGCAATTTCATCCAGCATATCCATTACCGGTCCGGGCGCACCCCCATGTAAGGGTCCTTTTAACGCACATAACGCCGCGACCACGGAGGATATTTCCCCAGCCTGCGTCGACGCCACCACGCGCGCGGTAAAAGTCGAGGCATTCATGCCGTGGTCTGCGATGGTGATCAGATAGCGTTCCAAAGCACGTGCGGCCCTCGGCTCATGATTGAGCCCCAACATCGCCAGGAAATCGGCGGCATGTCCTCGCCCCGGATCGGGTGCAATGACACCGAGCATATTGCAGTGGCGCCAATGTGCCGCGATAAATACAGGTGCTGCCCCTGTTAAAAGCACCGCACTATCGATCCCATGCTTTTTGGGGTCGCTATCATTCAGAAGCGACCATCCGATCCGCAAAGCTTCAACCGGCGTGGCATCCCCGCTGACCCGCAGCAAGTGCGGCACCAGATCGGCTGCAACAAGACGCGCACGCCCCAAATCCAATGCAACCTGATCACTGCTCTTCGGCGTCTCTGCATATTCATTCCACAGCGAAGCCGCGACTTCCGGCAAACTCCAATCCGCCACCAGTTCTTCCACATCGTGCCCGACCACAATCAGTCGTCCGGCTATACCGTCAACGCGGCTGAGACGTGTTTCAGCAGCGACAATACCTTCAAGTCCAACGCTCATATTCCTATTCCTTTGCTGTTTCAGCTTCCTTGACCTAACAGCGCCAAAACATGTAAATCAATATTGATAAATACAATCAATACATGGATGCCCGATGGAAGACCGTGTTTACCTGACCGCAAGGGAAGCCGCAGCGGAACTAAACGTCAGCCGCGCGACCCTCTACGCCTATGTCTCGCGCGGTATGGTTCACTCGGAGCCGTCGGAGAACGGTCGAAGCCGCTTGTACCGAGCGGAAGACGTCCGTGCTTTGCGAGCACGGAAGACCCCCCAACAGGGGCAGGAGAATGTTGCGCGGCAATCGCTCAGTTTCGGCGAGCCAGTGTTGGACAGCGCCATCACCTTGATCGCGGATGGACGGGTGTATTATCGGGGTCGCGACGCTGTTG
>JABJCS010000481.1 GCA_018665505.1 Alphaproteobacteria bacterium | reverse complement strand
AATGGGTGCGTGTTCGTGGAGGTGCCTGACTCAATCGCATTTCAACGCCTCGAACCTGATGACGATATATTCAACAGTTGTCATCTTTGGATGTTTGAGCCCGCTACGTTGTCGAGTTTGTTCGAACGAAACGGTTTTGTGATGAGTGCACTGCGCCGGTATCGAACTGCCCGGGGGCATTATTCGCTTTCCGTGATTGGAACCGTGGCATGAAAGTCGAACTTTCGGATCAAGATGGGGTGCGGATTCTTGAGCCGCATAAATTTCGCGATATTCGTGGGACTTTAACCAAACATTTCGATAGCACTGTCTTTTCGGGTCTGGGGTGCTCGCATGTCTGGCAGCAACACATAATTTCGACTACCGAAAAGGCCTTTACTTTGAGAGGCCTGCACATCCAAATGCCACCGTATACCGAGGCGAAATTAATTTCGGCAATTGCGGGGCAGATGCTTTGGGTCATCGTCGATCTACGGAAAGGCAGCCGAAATTTCAGGAATTGGTCGTCCGTGATACTTGATGGAGAATCCTCGGCGGGGCTGTTAGTGCCGCGCGGGTTTGCGCATGGCTGCATGTCGTTGAGTGACGATGTGACGCTCACCATTCTCGCGGATAATGCTTATGACAGCGACCACGGAGTTGGCATTCGATGGGATGATCCGGATATCGGAATAGATTGGCCATTACCGCGAGGGGTAAAGCCATTGTTGTCTGATGAGCATGCAAATTGCATGTCATTCGCGGAGCAGGTGGAGCGATTGGAAAGGGTCGAATAGCGTGTTTGCCTATTCGGAATTTGAAGCGGTTTCAGCTTCAGCGTTGGAGAACCTGGCCCGTGAAGTGTTACGGGTTCGGTTCGCTCAATTATGGGTGAATGAACATCTCAAGGTTGGAGGTTTCAAGGTTCCGGTACATTTGGCGCTGGGGCACGAAGCAATTGCTGTCGCGGTAAGAGCGGCGATGGTGGGTTCCGATAGCCTTTGCCTTAGCCATCGGAACGTTCACTACAATCTGGCCAGTGCGGATAATCTGGACGAAGAGCTGGCTGAATTGATGCTTGAGCCCGGCGGGATTGCCGGCGGGCAGTCGGGGTCGATGAATATGGCAAACCCAGCAAAGGGAATACCCTATACGTCCTCGATACTTGGGAATGATTTATCCGTCGCTACAGGCATCGCATTAGCTGATAAACTCGCGCGACGGGACACCGTGACATTCGCTGTAACCGGCGATGGCGCAATGGAAGAGGGCGCATTCTACGAAGCAATTGAATTACTGAAGAGTTTAGGGCTGCCGGCCATCATCATTGTCGAGAATAACGGATGGTCACTCGGTTCGCGAATTGGCGAACGACGATGTGCAATTGATCTGAAAGCTATCGCGGTGGCCTTTGATATTTCATACAACCTGTTGAGTGGAAACGATGTGCAGCGATACGCTGCGCAACTCACCGACACGCGCCAGATGGCTATAATGCGGAAGTGCCCGGCAATTATAGAAGTCGAACTGAGTACATTAGGTGACTGGCGCGGCGATCCCATTCCGGAAGAGCCAGATGGTAAGTTTATCAATTATCATCATGGTCCTGCACGGACGATAGAAATTGATGCCTGGCCAATCATACATGAGGATGATCGAGATCCTGTGCATGTTTTGTCTGCGCTACTCGCGGGACAATGGCTGCGGGATTGCGCAAACAACCTTTTTCGAGATTTACCGAAAGTATCCTCACATTGACCTATGTGGATGAAATCAATGTAGCGATTCGCGAGCGTATTGCTCATCAGGTGAATCTCGCTTGTTTTGGTCAAAATATTGTAACGGGCTCGTGCCTGTCCGGCCTTACCCGCGGGTTGGCAGTGCCTGAGGGAAGTTTGGCTTTTAACACACCAAATACCGAAAATTCGCTGGTCGGCATGGGCTTTGGCGCGGCACTGCGCGGCAGTAATGCGATCTATTTTATGAAGCAGCTCGATTTTTTGCTACTTGGTATGGATCAGCTGGTGAATACCTGGAATGTCGTTCGGCTTCGTGAGCCGCAAGGCTCGTTTACGATATTCGCGATTGTTGTGGATAGCGGCTACGAGGGGCCGCAATCGTGTTTGAATGATTTGGGTGGAATTGCCTCGCTCGCACATATTCCGACCTATGCGATATCTTTTTCGTCGCTTGCAGAGGCCATATTGAAGCGCCACCTAATCGCCCCGGGATGTCGCATTCTTGCGGTTAGCCAGCGAATGTTCCGGCAGGAATTATCAGTGTCGTCAGAGACACCGATCCCGTTGGACGCGGAGTGTCAGCAATTTCGCTTTGGTAAAGGGGAGGGTGCGACACTCGTGAGTTTAAATTTTTCGGCGCCGCAGACGTTCGAACTAAGGGATAAATTACGCGAACGCGGGCTGGATAGTTCGCTATTTGTTGTCGTGGGGGCAATTGAAAACTCGTGGGAAGAAGTACTGAAACATGGCCGCCGTTCGGGGAAACTAGTCATAGTTGATGATGGTAAGGGTGATAACCGTGGAAGCGATGGGTTGATGGTGGAAGCCCTGAGATGCGGCATTGAACCCATAGAATTCAGGCGACAATTCCACCCACGCGGCCTGACGCCAAATTCCGATGCATTCGTTCTTCCCGAAACCGCGGTTGATGATGTCGTCAATGGACAGTCGGGCCGATCGCTTCGAGGGAATTCAATTGTTCAATTCGAAACTAGCGCGAAATGATATCCGTTTCCGCTGACGTGAGGTCTATTCAGCATGAGCTTTGAGCCACCCGAATTTAGAACAGGCACCGTGCTTCCCTCGGAAGTCGCGATCGAAACGGTATTCGGGTGCAACGCGACTTGTCCGATGTGTTTTATCGACCAGCCGACGGAACGTCAGAAGCGCGTGATGAAAATGGAGGTGTTCGAGCGTGTGGTGGCAGATCTAGAGCCCCACAAGGATCATATAACGCGTTTCGATATGTGGAGTTTAGGAGAACCGTTTATCGACCCCTATCTTGAAGAGCGCGTCGGCTATGTGAAGGATAGAGGCTTCAATCATGTCGCGGTTTCGACGAATGCTGATCTCATGACGCCGGAGCGAGCCCAGAAGATTATGGAGATGGGCTTGGACACACTAATTATTAGCATCGATGGAACGACGGCGGAGGTTCATGAGGCGCTGCGACCTGGCACAAACTTCGAACTGGTCGACAAACATGCGCGAGAGGCCGTTCGGATTCGCGATGAAAATAATTACGGCACTCGTTTTTTAATTAGGTTTATTGAGCAAGGGAAGAACGCACACCAGTGGGATGCGTATCGTGAATATTGGCGCGAACAGCTGTCGCAATCGCGAAAGGATAATGCCTGCCGGTATCGCCAACATAATTACGGCGGCTATACCGGTAACAAGCAGGAAATGCTGGGAGACAATATTACAGAAGAAATGGAGCGTATGCCGTGCCGCTATGTATTCGAAACCTTGCAGGTTCTCTCGGACGGTAGTCTCTGCCTCTGCCCCGCTGATTTTTTACATGCCAGCATGGGGATCGGCGATGTGCACAAAAAAAGTCCGATAGAAGCTTTTAACGGAGAACGTTATAGGGACATTCGCGAACTTCATGCATGCGGCGAAAAAAATGATATGCAGATCTGCAAAGACTGTACAATTCTGTACAGCATGTACGATCGTGAGTTTCTATGGGAGATGGTGTCTCACACTCATGTTCCCCGGAGATTGCAGGCATGAGTAGTGCTACGGTTATACCGAAGCGAATCCAACTCGAGACGATATTTGGCTGCAATGCCAGTTGTACTATGTGTATGGTCGACGAACCCACGAGCCGGAGCAAAGGGCGCATGAGCCAGGATTTGTTCATGGCGACAATTGATGAATTTGCCGATTATAAGGACCAGTTGGAGAAAGTTGATCTATTCGGTATTGGTGAGCCGCTGCTCGATAAGTTGATATTCGAGCGTATCGCTTATGCGAAATCAAAGGGTTTGCCGAGTGTCGCGATATCAACGAACGCGGACCTATTAGACCATGATGCGGCAAAGAGCTTGCTTGATTCCGGCATCGATACCGTGATCTTCAGTATCGACGGGACCGACGCGAAAACCCATGAAGCGATCCGTGTGAACACAAATTTCGACCGCATTATCGAGAATGTGGAACGTGTGGTAGCGCTACGGAATGCACGGAACAGCAAGACACGTTTTGTATTCCGTTTTATAGTTCAAGATTCCAATCGTCATCAATGGGAAGGGTTTCGCGAGCTTTGGCGCTCGAAGATCGATGCGGAGAAAGGGGACTTGGTAATCGGTTACGATGTTCAGTCATGGGGTGGGAGCGTCGGAGCAAATACACAGGACCTGCCCGAAGTACCGCCCGAGTTGCCGTGCCACCATGTGTCGGATCGTATGATAATACTTCGGGATCGAACCGTTCCTTTATGCTGCGCGGACGTTCATGACCCGGAGCTCGATCTCGGAAATGTTCGCGGCGGTTCGGCGATTGAGACTT
>JABJCS010000004.1 GCA_018665505.1 Alphaproteobacteria bacterium | reverse complement strand
TGGCGTCGGTAAACGCGACGGCGCCTTTCAGGCATTCGTCTTTTGGCGGGCTCGATAATTTTTCGTTCCCGCAATCGCCACGATTGGCGATGATGATATTCTTAATTTTTGTTTCGCCGACGATCTCGGCGAGCACCGGCGTCGAACCGGAAAAGATCACGATTGTCCCGGTATCAGCGTCATTCAGCTGATGTTTGAGCTCACGCGGTGTATAGAGCGGATTGACGTTGACCTACACCAGCCCGGCCCTCAGCGCCGCAAGCAGCGTAATCGGAAACGCCATAATGTTTGGTGTCATGATGGCAATTCGGTCGCCCTTGGCGAGGCCAAGATCAGATTGTAGGTAAGCCGCAAACGCGCGGGACAACCGGTCGATATCGTCGAATGACAGGGTCGCGTCAAAATTATGAAAGGCCTGGTTCGAACCGTACTTTCCGATCGCCTCTTCCGCCATTGACCAAACGGAAGTGTAGGCATCCGGATTTATCTCGTGCGGAACACCCGGGTCGTAAACTTGATGCCATATTTTTGTCATGACCGCCTCCATCACCCAAACTTATGTACGATCCTTCAATTTCGGATCGAATATCAGCACACGATCATAATGGAGCCTATCTTACGCAGGTTCCATCCTTCGGTATAGAGCTGTAGCTGGCACTTTCTCTGCTGGTCCACCGCTCCCTTGCGCGCCATATCACTGGTAATTCAACCGGAGTATGCACCTTATGAAAATGAAAGCCGCCGTGGTCTTCGAGACCGCCGACCACCCGTTCACCAACACCACGCCGCTGAAGATCGAGGAAGTTGATCTCGATCCACCCGGACCGGGTGAAGTGCTGGTTAAGGTACTGGCGGCGGGGCTTTGTCATTCGGACCTCTCAGCAATCGAGGGCATGCGGCCTCGCAAGATGCCCTATGTGCCGGGGCACGAAGCCGCCGGTATCGTTGAGGAAGTCGGCGCAGGCGTGACGCGGGTCAAACCGGGAGATCACGCCATCCTGTTCTTCGTACCAAACTGCGGCACCTGCACATCTTGCGATCGGGGCGAGCCATATCTTTGCGACACCGCCTATGAAGCGCGCAGCGACGGGCACCTGATTACCGGCAATCATAAAATTCGGCTGAACGGCGAGGTCATCAACCATACCTCCGGTGTCTCGTGCTATGCGGAATACGCGGTGCTGGCGGAAGGCTCGGTCATTCCCATCGAAAAGGATATTCCGCTAGAGGACGCGGCGCTGTTTGGCTGCGCGGTCATCACCGGCGTCGGCGCGGTCGTCAATACGGCGGCAATTCCACCGGGGGCCAAAGTCGCGGTGCTCGGTCTTGGCGGTGTCGGCTTGAACGCCTTAATGGCGGCCACGCTCTCAGGCGCGGATCGGGTCATCGCCGTCGACGTGCTAGACGACAAGCTCGCCTTCGCGCGCCAATTGGGCGCCACGGATACGGTCAATGCAGGCGACGCGGATTGCGTCGAGCAGATCAAAGAGCTGACCAAAGGCGGGGTCGATTACGCCATCGAATTGGCCGGTGTGCCGAAGGCGCTCGATATCGCCTACAAGATGTGCCGTCGCGGCGGCACCGTGGTCACGGCAGGACTGCCGCGCCCGGAAGCGACGCTCGATATTCCGATCGCGCAGATGGTCAGCGACAACCGCACGATTAAGGGCAGCTACATGGGCAGCTGCGTGCCTCGCCGCGACATCCCCCGTTTCCTTTCCTTGTACAAGCAAGGCAAGCTTCCGGTCGACCGCCTGCGCAGCGGCTTCGTCGATTTCGATGGACTGAATGCGGGCTTCGACCGTCTGGCGGCGGGCGATGCGGTGCGACAAATCTTGCGGCCCCACGGGACGACGAGCGGGTAGCCCTCTCACCTAACCCTCCCCCCCCCGAGGGGGAGGATTAAATTTACTCCGCCGCCTCGGCGACGCTATCTAGATAGGCGCGATACTTCGGCACCGCCGCCGCCGACACATAGACATTGCCATCGAACAAACGCCGCTGGGTGCGGTACAGGCTCGCCTTCTCGGCAAACCAACCATCGTTACCGTCGCGCCGCACCTTCGCGGCCGCGTGCAGGACGCCGGAGGGATGCATCAGGCGCACGTCGCCATCCGCATTCGGCTTCGTATTCCGATGCACCAAGGTGCCGTCGATTTGCGATGCCACCGCGAGGCACGTGGAACAGGTGCCCGGCAGCGCCCGATGTGGATCACCCATGGAGATCATCCGCGCGGTCACATCGCCGTCGGACTCGGCCAATCCCTCACCGGTCAAGGTGGTCGCTGCCATGGCGCGCGAGACGAAGCCGACGGATGGGCGGTTAGTCGCCCGCTCCATGGCTTCCTCAAAACTGCCGATCAGGCCGAGCTTTACCGCCGCGGCACCCCGTACTTCCTGCAACAGGCGCAAGGCTTCGGGGTTGGCTTCGAGGTCTTTCGGTAATTCGTCACCGGTCAGTCCAACTGTCCCCGCCTCAACCAAAACGCAAAGCGCCGAGGCGTCGACAATCGAGGCTTCAATCTTGCCGAGGCTCGGCGTCTCCAGCTCGTCGATGGTGTTGCCGGTCGGCAGCATCTCTCCAGTAATGGCACCGCCCGGCTCGAGGAAGTCCAAGCGCAGGGCCGACCCCGTGCCTCCGACACCCGGTAATTCATAGACGCCGTCGACCGCCGCCAAGCCATCATCCATGTCGAAATGGGATTCGATGATCTTCGACGTGTTGGTATTATGGATTCGCACCACCGCCTTATCGCCGTCTACTTTCACGTAGCCCTCATCGACCGCGAAGGGCGCCATCGCAGCCGACATGTTGCCGCAATTCCCCGTATACTCGACACTCGCCTCACGCACTGCGACCTGGGCGAACGTATAGTCTAAATCAGCATCGGGCCGGGTCGACGGACCAACGACACAGACCTTGCTGAGCGACGAAATGCCGCCACCCATGCCGTTCAATTGCCGGGCGTAGGGATCGGGACTGCCGATGGCGGCAATAAAAATTTCCGACCAAAGCTCACGGTCCTCCGGCAGGTCTTCTTGACGGAAGACGATGGCATTGCTGGTGCCGCCGCGCATGAAGGTCGCCGGTAGTTTTAATTGCCGCATTTGCGTTTCTCCTATTCCGCCGCCGCTTGAGCATCCGGCGCGCGCGGGACTACGAGCAGTTGGACGATCTCGTTGATATCTTTTACCGCTTCGATATCGTTCACCTTGTCGACGATCGCGGCGGGCACGCCCGCGGGCATGACTGGATCGGCAAGATAGCGGAATTTCTCCTCGACTTCAGCAGGAGACATCGGATTCTCCGGCAATCCTTTCGAGAAGGTCACAGAGTTCTGGAGAACACGACCATCCATGGTTTCCACCTCGACCCCGGCCCCTTTGTCGACCGACGACCATTC
>JABJCS010000480.1 GCA_018665505.1 Alphaproteobacteria bacterium | reverse complement strand
GCATCGAACTCAATTTGCAATTCGGAACGTGCAATACGATACACGCCGATTCCGTCTTGTGTGACCCTTAATTGAGTATTTTCGACCTGGTAACCATCTATGACGACGGTATGCGGATAGGCAAAATCATTCGCCAAGTCGTTTTCGACATAATTAACGACAACTACTTTGGGAAATGTGCCCAGTTGCCGGAAGACATCCAGAAATTTGGAAAACTGATGACGCTGACCAGTGTGAGTGACACCGCATTTGAGTACATCTCGATCGAGATGCTCTTCGAGCAATTTACCAAACTTGAGTTCAAACGGCGAATATCCCCAAGTGAAGCTGTCGCCCGCGAGATAGATGTCGGGAACAAACCCCTTTTCCCGCATGCGATCAAAGCAGCCCAGATCATTGCTCCAAACTTTATAACCAGGAGCCTCAATCGGCCTATATGCGACTGCCTCCACCCCCGGAGCGATATCGAAGGAGCGTTCGGGATGATTCTTGAAATGATAACGCGGGTATCCGCGCGAGAATGAATCGATAACGACGTCTCGGCCAAATACCGGCTGAATTCGACCGACGAGGTCCGCTAGCGCAAAGTATGCGATAATATCAAATGTCAAAACACTCGCAAAAACGATAACACCGATGCTTGTTATCCGGCTGATCCAACTCATAATCGGCAGTAATACCCAGATTCTAAGTGACTTTTTCGTCTTGTTCGACTTTCCGAATAGGCAGCATGGCTTCCACAAAACCAGCTGATTTTGCACTGAATACCTATTTCACGGAACATGTAACAATATCTTGAAACACCATCGTGGGCAATCCTGCAAAGGCTGGCGGACGTTATTTGGAGGTTAAGGGTATCAGTCTCAATCGCTACCTTCATGGCCCATGAAGATCGGAAAACGGCTACTTCAAGAACTCCTTCGGAAAGGCTTACGATTTCTTCAGATCGCGCGTATTGGACAACTGAATTCGTGTCGCAATAAGAGACTACGGATCGGTCTAGCCAATCCGTTGAGCCTTGCAGGAAATGATAGTTCGCCTATCTGAATCTAAGATATGGAACTTCTCGTCATCGTAAAACGCGACTGTGAAACCTGCCAAAGTGTCGCTCCAGTGCTCTCTATGCTGAAGCACACAGCACCGACAACTATCTATTCGCAAGACGACCCCTCCTTCCCAGAAACGACCGGCGGAGCACGAGACGATCGAACGCTCGAAGAATCATGGCGCCGCAGTATTGAAATAGTACCTACTGTTATTCGTCTCGAAGACGGAATCGAGATTGAACGTATCGAGGGATGGGACCGTGAAGCGTGGCAGCGCGTTACCGGGCAGTCCGGTCTCGGCCCGGAATTGCCCGCCTTCAAGCCCGGGTGCGGCTCGCGTTCCGTGGAGCCGGGTATGCCAGAACGCCTCGCATTACAATTCGGCGGCACTCATCTGGCATCGCGCGCGATAGAAGTTGGCGAGATGGAAGATCCAATGGAGGTCGCCTATGAACGCGGCTGGTCGGACGGCCTTCCCATTGTTCCACCAACGGATTTACGCATCGCGCGAATGTTGGCGGGCACGGCTAGAAAATCGGACGAGATTATCGGATTAATCCCACCGAACTTGGCCGAATGCACGATCGAGAAAGTCGCTATTAGCGCCGTAATGGCGGGCTGCCGTCCGGAATATATGCCAGTGGTCCTGGCCGTCATTGAAGCGGCACTACGACCGGAGTTCTCCATGCATGGCCTGCTCGCGACACTGGGATTTGCCGGACCCGTCGTCATCGTCAATGGACCGGTGACGAAACGCATCGGCATGAATTCTAAGGGCAACGCGCTCGGCCAAGGCAATCGGGCGAACGCTTCCATCGGCCGCGCATTGCAGCTCTTGATACGCAATGTGGGCGGCGGCATTCCGCAAGAAGTTGACCGCTCGATCCTTGGGAATCCGGGAAAATACACTTTTTGTTTCGCGGAAGATGAAGACGATCCGGATTGGGTCCCACTCAACGTAGCACGCGGAGCGCGCGCCGGTGCGTCAACAGTTACGCTTTTTCATGGAGACGGAGTGCAGGGCTGTGTTGCTTGGCACTCCCGAACACCGGAAGAAGTTTCGCGGTCCTTGGCGATGAGTCTACTAGCGGTTTGTCATCCCAAAAGCTGCCAATGGTCTCATGCCGTGCTGGTGCTTTGCCCGGATCATTATGAGATTTACCGTCAGAACGGCTGGGGTCGCCCCGAGATCGAGGCTGCTCTGTGGGAAGCACTGAAACGGCCCGGTCGCGACCTAATCCAAGGGGCCCAAGGTGTGCTGGAAGGGATCGACCCTTCACGCGTGGATGAGACAGTTGATAAATTTAACGAAGGTGGGCTTCTCGTCGTGCGCGCCGGCGGCAAGGGTGCCGGCCAATCAGCCATCATAGGTGGCTGGCCTGCCCAGCGAAACAAGGACGAAATTAAGATCGTATCGGAAGAGGTGAAATTATGAGAAATCAGCCTTATGTAATGCGAGACCCGACCGCGGAGCTAACTGACGTGTTACGCGAACGGCTCTCCCCCAGCAAACAATTGTCGGATGCCGTCATCGGCTTGTTGTCGATCTCCAAGGAGCGCAGTGATGAGTTTCTGGATTCCGTAGAGCGCAACTTGGTTGCCGAAGGACATAATGTCGTCCGCTTTCGCAAGCCAACTTACACAAGACCGGCCCCAGAGCCGCTTGTACAAGATATTGTCGAACAATGTGACGTCGTCGTCGTCGGCTTAGCCGATTGAGGATCGTGTACGTCGTGCAGTTTGCATGACTTGGCGACCTTGGATAAACGCGGTGTTCCCGGATGCGGAGTGGCCTCCGAAGAATTCAAGCCCGGCGCGGTTGCCCAATCAAAAGCGCTAGGCTTTGCGCCAGCCGTGATTTGGGTTCCCCATCCAATTCAAAATCGCACCCCAGAAGAACTCGTCCTCGTCGCACGGGCAGCAATGCCGGAAATCTTGGGTGCGATCCAGACGTAGGTCTCCATTGCACCGAACGGGTGCGATGGAGACCTACAAATTAGATAGACGGCAGTCGAGTTAGCCGATCCAGCGTCCCACGGCGCGCAGCATGGCGCTTAGCCGGGCACGGGTAACTTGACGCGGAATCATCATGTAATGATCGACCAACTCCGTGAGTTCGGGATCATTCAAATCCGGCCCATCGGGATCTTCAACATCCGCTTCTAGACCTTCGAAGAAATACTCGACGGGGACATTCAAGATACCGCAGAGGTCGTGAAGCCGGCTCGCGGAAATTCTGTTCATTCCGCGCTCGTACTTTTGAACCTGCTGGAATGTAACTTCCAACTGATCCGCGACGGCTGTTTGGCTCTGGCCCAACTCCTGGCGGCGTAGCCGGAGGCGTTGGCCGACATGATTATCTACATGTTCAGCAGTAGACTGCAGGGATTTCTGAAAATCCGGGGAATCATATTTGTCTTCAACGGCTGTGGCAGGTGACACTGTTTTTCATCTCATATGTGATACAACACCGCTTTTATATATCATTTTTGATGCTTGTGGACCTTTTT
>JABJCS010000479.1 GCA_018665505.1 Alphaproteobacteria bacterium | reverse complement strand
TTTCATGTAAATCAACCGCCATCCCAACTACTCGACCAGCATGACGGTAAATTGCCTTATCCGGTCTCTCTAGAGTTCAGCACGGTGCTGGAAGATGTAATACGGAAGTATTTCGCCGGCCCCATTCTGCGAAGCCGCAATATGAAGATCTTAGCCGGTGGCGTCGGCCAAAAGGACATGAACGAAAAATATTTCATGGAGGTGTTCAACCTTCCCAAACGCGAGAATGTCGTTCGCACGTTATGGGCAAGCCAAAGGGATATCGTAAAAGCGGCCATTCACAGCCAGCAGAGCGTTCAAGCGGAAACGGGCAAAGGCAAAGGCGGCGCGAAAGGTAAAGGCAAACAATCGCTCCTGGGCCGGATGTTCTCAAAGAAGGGCAAAAGCGCAAAGGGGCCAGTTGTACCTCCCGCCGGATCGGAGACGGCGATTGGTCTCGAAATTTGGGCAGCATTGACGAACGAAGAAGGCCGTGAATTCGACCCTCCTTTGCCGGAAGAAATCGGAATTTTCGACGCTTTGTTCGACTATAAACCCGGCACGATCACCAAACGCAAAATCGCCGTCGAGCAGCTGCTCCGGCAAGAAGTTAGCGCCCAAGAAGGCCGCGAAGGATCGTCCCGCCTGTATATGTCCCGCATGGTTATGGAATTGCCGCCCCATTGCGGCGAATTGATTGCTTTGTGGACCTATTACGAACACAACGACATTTTCTCGCCCGAGGTGCTCAAGGCTTATCTCGCGAGCACTGCGACAAGCGAGCGGGCGCGGCGAACTGCTTTACCGCTGTTTTTGCGTTGGGTCGAAGACCCCATTGGACGCGGCGAAGAATAACCAAACGCCATTCCGCAACCGAAAAGGACCGATAGCAGATGACCGGCCTTGTCGAGCGAACAAAATTCCCCCAACCGATTAACCTAGACGCGGTCGAACGCGATTGGGCTGACCGGGGATACTCGTACCATCGTTTTGAAGACCCAGCCGGACAAGTCTGGCGTGATTTCGTCCATATGACCAACGAGGTTGTCACTGTCGCGGAAGGCCAACTGAAAGTTACCATTGAAGGGGAAGCCTTCGTGGCTGATGTCGGCGCCGAGGTTTTTATCCCTCGAGGTGCGACCCATTCGGTCGCCAACACCGCCGCTGGCAAAACCGTCTGGTTATTCGGATATGATTGAAAGGCGGCGCGAAGCGAACACGCAGGCTTTACAATCTGAGAGCGGGCATTCGACCGCAATCAGTTTAAAACGCGCACACTGTGTCAAAATATAGAGATTTGCCGAATACATGTCGCACACGGGTAGCAACAACGATTTGACGGGACAAAGGTCATTTTCCGAGACCCTAGTTCATGCTGCCCAAGAACATTTCGAACAATTGGACCGCGCGCTTCATTCGCTTTGGAAGTTAGGCCGCAACGTCATCCTTGTTTGGGCTCCACAAACGGCCGGTATCGAGGTCCTGGTCCTGCCAAACTACGAAATTGCGTCCTTAGCCAATCGAGGCAATCGAAAACCGTACGAGCCGCAAAGAACAGTACAAGACCGACGGATGCGCGAAGAGCGCAGCTTTATTGATACGGTCATTGCCGGTCCCAAATTAGTCGACTTGGAGCAGCTGCGCGAGATTTCAAAAGAACTGGGCGTCGAAGCACAATACATAGATCTGCCGTTCACTCCCGGCGAAGATGTCAGCCTCAAGATGATCGACGCGCTGGTGCGTCGCTATAGCCTTTCCTAAGTCGAGGACAGGGCGGTGGCATTGTTCGACATCGTCAATTTCTCGCTTTATTCGCCGCTCGAACAGGTCACGCAGCTCAACAGTCTCGCTTATTCCGTCAACTCGGCGCACAGTAAACTTCTACAACGCAAGATCGACATCAATTTTGCACGCAGCACGACGGGGGACGGTTTCTATATCTGGAACCGCGACCGCAGCATCCAAGCAAACGTCAACCTGTACCATTTCATGCATTTGGTCCTCGCCGACAACGCCATTGCGCGCTCGAAAGCAGCACAACGCAATGCGGTACCCTTGTTACGCACCTGTTTCGACATTGGCGGGCATTACGAATTCTACCAATCCGAAGGCCTCTCCCCGACGGTCTATAGCTATATCGTCGGTGAAGTCACCATCGAACTCGCCCGTATGATCGACAAGGCAATTCCAGGACAAATTATGGTCGGTGACTTCCTGGTCGACATGCCAGACTCGGATGCCGGTGAGCTGACCGAGTTTTCATCCATCGAGTTTATCGAAAGGACTCAAGAAACCTTAGCTAACCTAAAGGGTTTGGTGCTTTCCGACGATGAAATCGATTCCATCCAATGTTATCTCACTGGGCAACGCAGCAACGACGGCGCGTTCGATATCGGGCGCTACTTACTTCAAGACAAACACGGTTTGACCCGCTACATCTACAACGCCAAGGTCAATATATATCGCCGCCAAGCAGCTCCGATTTATTTAGGTGTCCAGGATAAAGACCTTGCGGAATTTCAAACCGGTGATCCGAAAAATGTTAATTCTTCGGCGGCGGAATGACAGCGCCTACCTCCAGACACCTCTACGTGAAGCGTGCTGGTTCACCGCTGCGTCTATGCGTATAAGGTTCTCGATGTTTTTAAATGCGCTGCGCCGCCAACCCACCACGATCCTCGGCCTTTCACTGGTTTTTCTATCCCTGGCCTCTTGCGGCGTCATCGACGAGCGTCCAAGCCCAGATTCGATTGCTGCAGCCAACCAGATCGCGGTCGATATTTCGGCCCACCGCGCCGCCGCCGATCTCGGCACCGAACTCTCAAGCCCAACATTGGCCACCTTTGCCCGTGTCTTTGACCGCGTCCGGCGCGATTACGTGCGGCCGGTCGTCGATTCACAGTTGCTAGACGCGGCGCGAAAAGGGTTGCGGGACAAATACCCAAAACCGCGAGGCGTCGAAGACAGTGAACTCGTCATGGCAGCGATCGACGGCATGTTGCAGTCACTAGACAAATACAGCTCCTATTTGGACCCTCCAGAACTACAAGCGATGCGCGATCGTTTGCGCGGCCAATTCGGCGGCCTCGGCATCCGGATTCGCAAGCACGAACGGGGTCTGCTCATCGTCTCTCCCATCGAAGACACACCCGCCGATAAGGCCGGTCTCAAACCCGGCGACGTCATTACCCACGCGGACGGAAAGGCACTGGCAAAAATTCCCCTCCCCAAGGCCGTGCGCATGTTGCGTGGTGACGTCGGGGCAGCAATTCTTTTGACGATCGCACGCGAAAAAACGGACGCATTCACCGTGACCGTCACCCGCGATATCATCAAAGTCGCGGGTGTCCGCTCACGGATCGAACAAGACGTCGGCTATATTCGTGTGAGCGCCTTCACCCGTCGCGTTAGTCACCGCGTCGAGACGGCGGTTGACGATATCCGCGCTCAGGCGGGTCATAAGCTGCGCGGATTTGTGTTGGATTTTCGAAACAATCCGGGCGGGCCTTTCGATGAAGCCGTATACATCTCTGACGCCTTTCTCGAGAGCGGCCGGATCGTCTCCACCAAGGGTCGAGACAGCCAAGAACATCATGACGCGGAACCCGGCGATCTCGCCAATGGATTGCCCATAGTCGTCCTGATCAATGGTGGTTCGGCCTCCGCGTCGGAAATCGTCGCCGGTGCATTGCACGACCACCGTCGGGCCGTATTAGTGGGCAAGCGGAGCTTCGGCAAAGGAACCGTACAGCGATTGATCCCACTGGGCGGCCACGACGCGCTGCGCCTGACCACGGCGATTTATCTGACGCCGTCCGGCAAATCTGTTGAGGGTGGGATCGAGCCAGATACGATTGTCGAATCCGACCCAGACCGCGAAGGGGACGAGCAACTCAATCGCGCCATCGAGATGGTCCGGGAAATGTTCAGCGCGCGCTCGTAACATAGTGCCCATCAACATTGGTCAACTCGGCGGCGGCAAAGACGGACTCGTCGGCCAACCATTCCTCGGCGATATTCGGTCGCGATAAGGCGATATCCAAGGCTGTCGTTAATTCCAACGGACGGCACTCATACCCAAGATCCTTGAACGCCTTCGTCAGGCCGACTTGGCCGCTGTTGAACAATGTCTTCGGCACGACCAAGAATGGCTCTTCACGCGTTCCCGCATCAACATCCGCAATAACAGTCGTAAAGTTCTGGAATAAATCTTGGCAGAATCCGGCATCGGCCGAAAACCCACCCCGGCACGGCAATGGCCGCCCCGGATGCACCGAACAAGCCGCGTCCGCCAACAACCCACACGAAATCCCTTCGCTTTGGCGCTCCGGCGTCGAGTGTCCGGAAATTTGCACTGTCCGGGACGCCAACCGATCCCGCATTGCCTGTATCGCGTCCGCCTCAAAGGCTCCTTCGATATAGGCTTTGACAGAAAGCACTTCCGGCGCGATCACCATTACCGTTTGATGACAACACCAAGAGCAGCCTTTCTCACAGGCATAGGGAGGCGATTCAGGCTGTAGATCGCTCCAGACCTCCTCGGCGATTGAAATGGCTGTGGCGACGGCTTCGTTCATACTGTCAATCGTCGGGCGCGCGCCCAGAATATCGCGGCATGCCTCGTGAATCGCCTGCATAATAGCTGGCTCGAGGAAGTTTCGCGCCAGTTCGACCGCATTCTCAAGCGGTTTAGGGCTGCTGATGAACCAGTCCGATCCGTCTTTCTTTTCCATACGCAGCGTTCTCGATTAAAGGAGCCGGGCCGAAAATGCGGAAAATTGGCCCCAGCCTTGCAATAACCGTTGTATCGTAATTTCAACCCGATGGAGAGCGAAATGTATCCCGATGACGAACATCCGCTGAACGGCCCACATCCAACGGACTGACCGGCTAAAGCCTACCTAAACATTATTTCCCCGCGCGCGTCTTGCGCGCTCACCCCTCCCTAAACTCGGGCCGCGCTCCCAAGGTGCGGCTCCTTTTTTGAGCACTGATAATTTTTTAGGCAAACATAATCGCACAAATCGCAACCGCCGCCGCAACCCCCGCGATATCCGCCGTCAGGCCCGCGGCCAGCGCATGCCGGATACGGCGAATATTCACCGCGCCGAAATACACCGCCAAAACATAGAACGTCGTCTCCGTCGATCCTTGGAACGTACTGACCAGAAAACCGACATAAGTATCCGGTCCGGTCGCCGGGTCCGACAGGATCGACGCCAGAATACCGTATGCTCCCGACCCTGAGAGAGGACGCAGGAGCGCCATCGGCAATGCTTCGGCCGGCAAGCCGATCAACTCCGTCACAATGCCTAAGGGCTGGATCAGTAATTCCATGGCGCCGCTTGCGCGGAACATGCCGACCGCCACTAGGATCGCGACCAAATACGGAATAATACGGATCGCCACCTGAAAGCCATCCTTCGCCCCATCGACGAACACTTCGTAGACCCGCACGCCCCGCGACATGCCAAACCCCAACAGCGCCACCATCAAGCCCGGTATAATCCAAGGTGAAACCGCGCGGCCATAGAGGATCGCCAACGGAATCAGCGCGACGACACCCAGCAGCGCCAGCGCGGAGACCCATCCAGGATAAGCACCACTCTCTTCCGCGATGGGTGCGATCTCTTCGATTTCCTCGGCTTCCTCGCCGTCGACCGGAGCTGGAACGGGGCCCATTGGGAACCAGCGCTGGTAGAGTTTGGCGGAAAGGATGGCGACGGTGGTGGATATCAAGGTGGCGAATAGCGTCGTCGGCAGGATCGCCGCCGGTTCGGCCGATCCGGCAGCCGCCCGCAACGCAATCACACCGGTCGGCAATAGGGTAACGCTCGACGTATTGACGGCAAGAAACAGGACCATGGCGTTGGTCGCGGTGCCCTTATGGGCATTCAGCTTATCGAGCTCCTGCATCGCGCGGATACCGAACGGAGTCGCCGCATTGCCGAGCCCCATCACATTTGCCGAAAGATTCAAGATCATCGCACCCATGGCCGGATGTTCGGCCGGTACTTCAGGGAAAATTCGGACCATCAGTGGGCGCAGCAAACGTGCGATAATAGTCAACAACCCACCTGCCTCAGCGACCTTCATCAGACCGAGAAAAAGCGACATCACGCCGACCAACCCGATCGCCAATGTTACAGAATCCGCCGCCGTATCGATCATGCCGGTCGCCAGCGCTTCCATCGGTTGGCCCGCATCCGGGGCGACCGGTTCGGCCGTGATCTGCCGGTAGCCGGCGACCAAAAACGAAATCAACACGATGGCGAAGAAGACGGCGTTCATGAAGCGTCGCCGGCCTCCGCATCCGCCGCGACGAAAGCCTCAAGCAGCGCCGCCGCATCAGCGACCCGTAGCGTCGGCATCACGCCGTCCTCGGTTGAATTCGCATTGCCGCTTTCCACCATGACCGAGCGTAATCCGGCAGCGGACGCACCGGCGATATCGGTTTCCGCCGTATCGCCAACCATGATTGTCTCTTCGACCCGCAGCCCAAGGCCTGTCAGCGCCTGCTGGAATATACCCGGCTGCGGTTTGCCAATCACCGTTGCCCGGGCACCTCCTGCCGCTTCGATAAACGCCTGTACCGCACCCGATCCAGCCCGCAAGCCGCCTTCGATAGGTACGGTGAGGTCCGGATTGGTGACGATTAGTTTGGCCCCCGCCCGGACATGTACCGATGCATCGGAAAGACATTGCAGCGGGAGCAATAAATCGATCCCTGCAACCACGAAATCCGGTGTCTCGCTCTCGATTGCGCCAACCGCCGATAGCTCGCGCCGTAGCGCATCCCCGCCGACGATGAAGACCCGTGCGCCCGGTTTGGCTTCCGTCACATAGCGCGCTGCCGCCCATCCGGATGTCACGATCCGCTCGCCCGGAAGGTCGATCCCCATGCCCGCTAGTTTTTGTGAATATTCCGCGCCGGTCTTCAGCGCATTATTCGTAATGGCGCCGACCACACGCCCGGTCTCGGCAAGATAGGCGAAGAGTTCTGGAGCGCCCGGAATGACTTCCTCGCCGCGATAGACGACTCCGTCTAGGTCGA
The DNA here is from genome assembly GCA_018665505.1 of Alphaproteobacteria bacterium. Next base: position 892 of record JABJCS010000479.1, on the reverse strand, counting down.
ATAGCACGCCACGCACATTTGCCAGCGGCGCCTCCATTCGTCGCTCGTCACGGCGACGGCGAAGTTCGTCAAAACTCGGCAAGGGCGGGACCCAGCCATTTCCGATCGGCATCCGCACGTCCATCGGGTCGGCGCCGTGGCATTGCCAATGAATATCCTCTCCGATCTCGATGGTGGACCAGGCCCCGGCAGGGGCGGGGGCGGTGGTAAAACTCTCGGTCAGCGATTGCAGCGACAGATAGGGAATGCCGTCGACCGAGTTCGCCTTGTTCCAATGCACGTGTCCGGCAACGCACAGCACCACATTCCCCGCCTCTCGCAAGACGCGGCGAATCTCTTCCGTTTCACTGTATTGCGAACAATGCTGGTTAGCCTCAAAATAGAAATTACCAGTCATCAACGCGCCGTCTAGCGGCACATGACTAAAAACAATGGCGGGAAGATCGGTGGCGGCTAAGTCATCGGCAAGCCATTGGATATCCCCGTCGGTCAACGAAAATCCATCCTGGCGGTCGTATTTAACCCCTGCTTGCCAGAACACCAGGTGAAAACCGTTGATATCCACGCTTTCGCTTGTCAGCGACGTGCCGAGCAATTCCTCTCCGTCGGCCCGGGTCATGAATTCAAGGTCATGATTACCCGCGAGGTGACGGCGCGGAATACTCACCCGCTGGAACGCGCCCGCGACATCCGCCGTCAGGCTGCGGTCGGTCGCGTTGTCCTTATCGCTGATCCGGTCGCCGAGATCGATCACCAAATCGGCGCCCCAGTCATTAGCGAAATCAACGAATTTGTGCAGCAGCGGGAGGGCTTCATCTCCCCGCTTCGTCTTCGTCGGCGGGCCATGGTGGATATCCGTGACCAGCGCCAATCGTAATTTCGGCTTCGATGC
>JABJCS010000478.1 GCA_018665505.1 Alphaproteobacteria bacterium | reverse complement strand
CTGTCCGGGCCGTCGTGCCAGCAACAAAATGTTCGATCAGACGATCCTGCCTGTATCTGCTCAGACGGCTCTTGCGCATGGATACCATGATAACCTCTAATCTCGGTTATCTGGGACAGCCCCAAATTCTTTATGTCGAAGATGAACCGAGAATTCAGTTCATCACCAAGATGGCATTGGAGCGGTTAGGCGGATTTACCATCGCGGTGTGTAGCTCGGGTGCCGAGGCATTAAAGACCGCGCCGGGGTTCGGTCCGGATATGGTGCTGTTGGACGTTCGGATGCCGGGACTGAGTGGCCCCGAAACTTTCGAAGCCCTGCGCAAGTTACCCGGTTTCGAGAAGACACCTGTTGTCTTTATGACGGCGAACGTCATGAAGGAAGATATAGATAGGTACAGGGCGATGGGCGTTGCGGATGTCATCGCCAAACCGTTCGAACCGCCGGAACTACCCGACAAGCTGCGGGGAATTTGGGCTCTCTGTGATGAGTGATGATACTGAAAAATCCAATGACGAGCGGCTCGCCGAAATTCTCGCGGCAATCGACCAATCGGTCCGCGACTGGGTAAAGGAACTCCAAATCGTGGCCGATGAATTTGCGGCGGTGACGTCCGTCGAAGAGGGCATACGGGAGCTGAAGAAGCTCCGCGAATTGACCCACAATATTGGCGGGTCAGCGGGCAGCTTAGGCTTTCCAGGCGTGAGCGAAGCGGCCCTGCCGTTGGAGCTGGAATGTATTGCCGCGATTGAGAATGAAAATGGGCCGTCGGCCGAACAACAACGAAGAATAGCGGATATGGTGCGCGGCGTTTTGAAGGCGGTGCCAAATGCATCCAATTCGTAACTGACTTTTACCGGCGGATCTAACCAAGCAAAGATTCGGATGCCAACTCCCGATTTTGTTTGCAATTTACCCTGCTAACCATTTGATATCGTTCTTGGAGGGGAATCGCGGCCGGTGTCGCGCGCGGTCTTCAAAACCGTTGGGGGGCGTCAGACGTTCCCGGTGGGTTCGACTCCCACTCTCTTCCGCCAATTTCCCTACAAATGCGCTATATTCGTCTACGGACTGTCTTCGAAATTGAGGAGGGTTGGTTGATGGATGTTGAATTTAGCGAAAAGGACGAGGCCTTTCGCCGCCATGTGCGGGCGTTCCTCGCTGAAGCCTTGCCGAGCGGTCTCCGCCGGAAGGTTGAAAACGGGATTGAGTTACAGCGCGACGACATCATGAGTTGGCATCGCATTCTAAACGCGAAGGGCTGGGCGGCGCCGAATTGGCCAGCGGAGCATGGCGGGCCGGGGTGGAGCTTGGCGCAGAAATACATCTTCGACGAAGAGCACGCGCTTGCCGCCGCACCGCGTCTCGTCGCTTTTGGCATCAACATGTGTGGGCCGGTCCTGATGGGGTTCGGAAATGACGCGCAGAAGGCGCGGTTTTTGCCGAGGATTCTCTCCGGCGAGCATGTCTGGTGCCAGGGATACTCGGAGCCGGGCTCGGGCTCGGACCTGGCGTCGCTGACGACCACGGCGACACGGGACGGTGACCATTGGGTGATCAACGGCACGAAGACTTGGACCACCAAGGCGCATTGGGCAGATTGGTGTTTCCTCCTCGCCCGCACGTCGTCCGAGGGGCGCAAGCAACAGGGGATCACCTTCATGTTGCTCGACCTGGAGACGCCGGGGATCGAGATCAGGCCGATTGTGCTGCTCGACGGTTTGCATGAAACAAACATGGTGTTTTTCGACAATGTTCGAGTACCGGTGGAGAACACGGTCGGGGAAATAGGCGAGGGGTGGGGGATCGGTAAGTACCTCTTGGCGCATGAGCGGATGTCGGGAGGCTCGCTGGGGCCGCATAAGAAACTGCTCAGCCAGCTCAAGAGAATTGCCCAAGAGGAGGAAAAGGCGGGCGGTGGGCCATTGGCCGAAGACCCGGAATTTTCCCGCAAGATCGCCGAGGTGGAATTGGAATTGAAGACCCTGGAAGCCTTCACGTTGCGTACCGTCGATGCGCTCTCTCGTGTGGGTGACCTTGGCGGGCAGGCGTTGGGAGTGGAGGCGAATGTCTTCAAAATCCGCAATACGGAAATTCAGCAACGGCTGACGGAACTGAAGATGCAAGCGGTCGGCTATTACGCGCAGCCCTATTTATACGCGGCCCTCACCCAAGGCTGGAACGAGCCGCCGATTGGGGCCGAGTATGCCAACGGTTGCACGCCGTCTTATTTACATTTCAGGAAAGTCTCGATCTATTCCGGGTCGAACGAAATCCAGCACAACATCATCGCCAAGGCCGAGCTGGGTCTTTAACGGGTATTCGCTAGGCGTCCCTGAACCGAGCGTCGCGCCAGGCAATAGCGGCGCCACACCTTCTTCCCGCCGGATGCGGTTGAACTCATCTTTCAACGGGTCCGAAGCGGCATTGAGTAGGACGTCGAGGTCGAGCGAGGATTTCAACGCACGGCTGAAACCCATCGTCTCGTAGGTCTCGTTGATCGCCCGCTTGGTGAATCGTACCGAGCGTTCCGACGCTGTCGCCATCGATTTCGCGACGGACATGGCGGTCTCGAACACGGTATCGTCGGGCACCACGCGGTTGACGATTCCCATGCGGAGCGCGTCCTGGGCATTGAGTTGGTCCTCGCCGGTCAGCAGGATTTCCTTTGCCTGTTTCGGACCCGTCAACCAAGGCAGCAGCATCGCGACGATACCGGTCCCGAAGCGGACCTCGGGCTCGCCGAAGCGGGTGTTCTCGGCGGCGATGGTGACGTCGCAGGCGAGTGCGAGTTCGAAGGCACCCGCGATGCAATAGCCGTGAACCGCGGCGACGGTTGGTTTCGGGGAATGCCAGAACTGCATGATGAAATCGAACTGCAGTTGCATCTGCCGCTCCCAATCCTGGACGTCCTCCATTTTGCGCCCGGCGGAAGCCTTGAGGTCGAACCCTGGAGAGAACGCCCGACCGGCACCGCGCACCACGATGACGCGGACCTCGTCGTCAGCGTTCAATGCGGTGACGGTCTCCAGCGTCGCTTCCATCAGCGGGTTGTTGAAGGGGTTCAACACTTCGGGTCGGTTGAAGGTCAGGATCGCGATGGCACCTTCGCGCTCGATGGTCAGCAGGTCTTCGCTCATGAGGTCTCTCCCATATGGATCGCATAGGGATAGAAGCTCTGTGTGGGGGAAGGCAAGGTACCGCAGTCTACTTTCCCGGACCCCGCCCTATATCCGATAGAAAGTAATTATTCCTGATAGGACGCCGCCGATATGGATTTTGGACTGTTTAATCTGTTGCAACACCGGGATCGTTCGAAGAGTTCCCACGATCTGATCCAAGAAGCTCTCGATCATACCCGCAAGGCGGAAGAACTCGGGTTCAGCCGTGTGTGGTTCGCGGAGCACCATTTCTCTAACTACAGCTTGGTGCCGTCACCCTTGATGATGTGCGCCTATGCGGCGGCGATCACCAAACGGATTCGGGTCGGTAGTGCCGTTGTGATTCTGCCTCTGCATGCACCGGCGCGCTTGATAGCGGAGATCGCCATGGTTGACGCGCTGTCCGGCGGGCGGCTCGATCTCGGTGTCGGCAGCGGATACCAGAACTATGAGTTCGAGCGCCTCGGTGCGGATATCGATAAGAATAAAGTGATGTTCCACGAGATGCTCGACATGATCGAGCTCGGCCTACGCCAACCGCATTTCAGTTATGACGGTGAGTTCTATAAACTGAAATCAACGGCGATTAACGTGCGTCCGGTGCAATCACCTAGGCCTCCGATCTGGATCGCCGGCAAGGACCCGGACAGTCATCGCCGCTGTGCCCGCGACGGCTATATCCCGTTCATTTCAGGCGGCGTCGGGTCACCGAAGAAGATTCGCGATCTCCGAACCCAAGTCGAGGAATGCTACGCCGCCGAGGGTAAGCCGACCGACAATATTCCGATCGGTGTGCTCCGCTTCATGTGCATCAGCGACAACCGTGCCGAGATCGAACGCTATGTCGATGGTGCGCGCTACCAACAACGGATTGCTGTGGCGCTCCGCACGCGGCAGGAGAGTTTGGCTGACGACTATATGGTGGAAGAAAACGGTTTCGAGGGCGAACCCCCGCTGGAGCGGATCGAACGCAACATCATCACCGGTAATGTTGAGAAGGTGGCTGAGCAGCTGTGTGAAGAGATCGAGCTTTACGGCCCGGCCCATATGAACATCTACTTCCAGGTCGGCGACGTGGAGAGCAAGACGGCACTTGCTTCAATGGAAGCGCTGTCGACAAAGGTGATCCCGCTGGTCGAGAAACATTTCGGCAAACCATTGGCGGAAATCAATCACGTCCCGATGCCGGCACCGAGAGCCATGGAGATGGCGGCGGAGTAAATCCGTTCGTCATACCGCCGCAGAATGGCGCGCTGTGCCGCTCGGTAAATAGGCGTCGAACGCGGCGGCAACCAGACGCACGAAGGCACGGCGGTCCGGCGAGAGTTTGATCCGGCCGCCGTCGATTTCGATTAGGCCGTCTTCCCGGAGCGGGTGAAGTGCCTCGATGCTGTCTTGTAGGCTCGCCGGATTGATGTTGTGGCGATTGCTTATTTTCTCGATATCCACCTCGAACCGGCACATGAGTTCCTCGATGAGGTCGCTCCGCATCATGTCGTCCGTCTGTAGGCGCTTGCCGCGGGAGATTGGCAGGATGCTGGCGTCGATATCTTGCTGCCAATTTCGAATGTCGGCGCGGTTTTGCACGAAGCCTTGAGGCAGTTTTCCGATCGAGGAGGCCCCAAACCCGAGTAACGCATCCGCCGGGTCAGTGGTATATCCTTGAAAGTTTCGCCTTAGCCGTCCATTCGACAACGCGTCGGCGAGACTGTCGCCTGGCAACGCGAAATGGTCGAGCCCAATGCGGCGATATCCAAAGCTTGCAAGACGTTCAGCCGCGGCTTCCGAATGCTCAATTCTTTCTTCGGTTCCGGGCAAGGCGGTAGTATCAATCAGCCGTTGGTGTTTTTTCATCCAAGGGACATGCGCGTATCCGAAAAGAGCGATCCGGCTTGGGCGTAGGCTAGTGGCCAGCTCGATTGTTGCCGCGAGCTGGTCTTCGCCTTGATACGGCAGGCCGTACATTAGGTCGAAACAGATATGCGTCAGTCCCGCGTCCTTGAGCATTGAGACCGCATGCTCGACCTGCGCAAACGGTTGGACCCGACCGATCGCCAATTGGACGTTCCGATTAAAATCTTGAATGCCGAGACTGACGCGATTGACACCGATCTTGGCGAGTGTCTCTGCAAGTTCGCGGGTGACGGTTCTGGGGTCGAGTTCAATGGCCTGTTCGCAACCTGGCAGGATCTCGAAGCCGGTGCGGATAACTTCGGCGATTTCTTTGAGACATTCCCGCGGCAGTAGGCTCGGCGTGCCGCCGCCCCAATGAATG
>JABJCS010000477.1 GCA_018665505.1 Alphaproteobacteria bacterium | reverse complement strand
TAGGTGCCGCAATTGATCCACCCGTTATCCGGGTCGCGCGTGATGATAAAGCACCCCGTTCCTATATAGCGCCCACCGTCATCCGGGTTCCACAGCGGCGCCGGAAACTTCGTGACATCGACATCGTCGCCTTCGAGCACATTTTCGAAGATCGGGCCATCCGAAACGACCTGATGCGGGATCGCCTCCAAATTCTGGGTATGTTTGTGATAGGCGCGTGACAGGTCGAGCTTGTTAAAGCTTTCGGGAAACCCAAGAGTCAGATTTTTGCGGGTGCCCGTGAACCAGTTGATCAGCAGGCGAAACCCCTTGGGACTTCCTTCAACCTCGTCGAAGACGATCGACGGGGTGCCCTCATCGTGACACATAACTTCCACGACCTGGCCGATATCCGTCTGCCAATTTGCACCGGTAACGACCTTCAGATCTCCATTGGCTTCGGCCGCGGCAAGCCAGTCGCGCAGATCTTCGTATTGCAGGGCGCATCCGGTATTGGTTGCGGCGAGGTCATTTTGTTCAGCTGAATCTGTCATACCGACTTTCCTAGCACAGCGGAGATTGTCCGTCAGCTATACACAGATGATTGAATTACCGGGTCGGATAGGTGCTTGCAGCGCGCGCGGCGGCCTGATACGCGATGACATATGAACAGGAATTCCACGTGACCAGTATCGAGACAGAACGGGAGGATGAAAGCCCGCCTGCTCCTGCCCTGCTTCGTCGGCTTCGGATTGAATTTTGCATCATATTCTTGGCCGTGCCGCTGGCCCATGCGGCATTCATCGACACACTCGGCACACTTACGCCGATCATCGCAATCTTTGGCATTGCCGCGGTTCTGCTGACAGTCACGACGGGTTTTCACTGGCGTGAAGTTGTTGATTTTCGCGGTTTGTCGCGACACATCCCGCTTATCGCGATTGCGACCGGTCTATGCGTGATCGTGACCTTCGGCCTGACGCTCGCGCTTGTGCCAGAACGATTTCTCAACTTTCCGAGATACAACCCAGAACGGTTCGCGCTGGTCGTCGCGCTGTATCCGTTTCTGTCGGTATTCGGCCAGGAGATCGCCTACAGGCTGTTGTTGTTCAGGCGCTACCGGCCGCTGTTTCTCACCGATGTAACGGCAATTGCCGCCAGCGCCTTTGCATTCGCCCTAGCGCACGCGTTTTTTGGCAACTGGATTGCGGTATCGCTGTCTTTTGCCGGCGGGCTGGTGTTTGCCTGGGCCTATCTCCGGACGCGCTCGTTTCCGCTGGTCTGGATATTGCACAGCCTTGCCGGACAGGTGTTGTTCGCCTCCGGTCTCGGTATATATTTCTATCATGGCGCGATTCCGGGATAAGCACCCAAAACTGCGATCGGGGCTTGTGAATACGCTGTTTGAATAAAGACCGGCGGCAAAGTTTGAGGCAAAGCCGACCTTGGAAATATCAGTACATTTCAGGAGGATAATTCATGCCTGCAGATACAATCGGCGACCGTTCCGGGACTGCCTACGGCCGCCCGACACAAACCCACGATCCTGAAATCACGGAAACCGGGCCGGGAACTCCCTGCGGTGAACTTATGCGGCGTTACTGGCACCCCATAGAAATGTCGGAACGGCTTGGCGAACGTCCTGTTAAGGTTCGTGTCCTCGGTGAAGATCTCATCCTGTTCAGAGATGCATCCGGATCACCAGGGCTTATTACACCGCGATGCATCCACCGTGGTGCGCCCATGGAATTCGGCAAGATTGAAAAGCGTGGCATCCGGTGTCCTTATCATGGATGGCTCTTCGATACAGCAGGGCGTTGCCTGGAGCAGCCTTGCGAAATTACCGACAAACCGGGCTTTCGCGAGAAATGCCGCCAACCCTGGTATCCCGTCGAAGAGCGGTATGGCCTGGTATTTGCCTATTTGGGGCCTCCAGATCGCATGCCGGAGTTGCCACGGTGGGCTCCCTTCGAAAACCTCTCGCCTGATGAGAAAATTGTTCCGGATGCAGCCAGTTACAGCGTTGGCGGAGACGACACCGCAGAGATAATTCCGTGGAATTGGCTGCAGGATTGGGAAAACACAATGGACCCCTTCCATGTTGTCATCCTGCACACAGCGTTTTCAGGGCCGCAGTTCAATCCGGATATGGCGGTTATGCCGGATGTCGATTGGCACGATACGCCACTTGGATTGCAATATACTGCCCATCGCACATTCCCGGACGGGCGAGAAATGGACCGCATCACCCATGTGATGTTTCCAAATCTTAGAAGTGTTCCCAATATCGAACTGTCCGAGGGCGTTTCGGAAAGCATGGGCTGGCTCGTACCGATCGACGACACGCATCATCGCACCTTCCATATCACCCG
>JABJCS010000476.1 GCA_018665505.1 Alphaproteobacteria bacterium | reverse complement strand
GTGAGCTGCACGACTATTTCGACGGGCTTCAGGATAACTACGACGTGCGTGTGGTCGTGATACGGGGCGCAGGCCGGATGTTTTGCGCGGGCCTGGACATGAAGGATCACGGGCGGCAGCCCGCTACGGGTACAGACGAGGGTATGATCGGTCAGCGCAATTTTTCGGGTTTAGTCATGAAGATGCGCCGCGCACCACAGCCGATGATCGGCCTTTTGCATGGCTACGCCGCTGGCGGCGGCTTCTCGATCGCGCTCGGCTGTGACGTGCGCATCGCCGCCGAGGGTACGAAGATGAACTGCGCCTTCATCAAGATCGGTCTGTCCGGTTGCGAAATGGGCTCGAGCTATCACCTGCCGCGACTGATTGGCCTTTCAAACGCCGCTGAACTGCTCTACACCGGGCGCTTCATCAACGCCGACCGCGCGCTGCGCACGGGATTAATCAGCGATGTCGTACCGGAGGCGGAGCTAGTCGCAACCGGCAAGGCGCTTGCCGACGACATGGTGGCTACGGCGCCGCTCGGTTTGCGTCTGACAAAGGAAGCGTACTGGGCGAATGTCGATGTCCAGAGCCTTGATGCGGCAATCGCGATGGAAGATCGCAATCAGATCCTTACCGTCGCGAACGGCGATCTCACGGAGGGTATCGCGGCGTTCCTCGATAAACGCGAGCCGGACTGGACGAAGCAGGCCGCGGGCGGATAGCACGGGAACCTCGGCCAATTTCCGCCGTTCAAGCGGGGACAATGTCACTTTCTAAAAGCCGAGAAAGGGACGTATTCATTTAGTTCGTCAGCGCTTTTATCTGCATTGGCTATCGAGACTTGGAATTCCAGGGACGCAACGCCTATGTCGAAATAGCTCGAGTTCAGTCCCGCATCCGCAGAACACGGTTCGCGTCCCGAAATGTAGAACGGTGTACAACCGAATCTAGAAGATCGGAAACCGAACTAATAACTTGAAAAGAATGGTGGGCCCGGTAGGACTTGCGCAGAACGGGGTCATGTCTTCGCATTTCAAAAAATCGAGTCCCACAGACGCCATCGGGAACCGCCACCATAGCTCCGAGTTGAGGAGCACGTTCATCCAATATGAGAGAACATTCCGTCTGACTTGTTTTTCCGTTCCCGAATCCGGGTGTGAAATGTGAAGACTTGACCCCTCTTCCTAATACTGCGCCGGCGGCACGGCTTCGGCTACATAGATCTCGACGCGACGGTTCATCGCACGCCCGGCTAGGGTGCCGTTATCGCTGATGGGCTCCCTCGATCCGCGACCGTCGATCGTAACGCGGGTCGGAGCGACTCCTCGCGGCGAGAGATAGTCGCGCACACTTTGGGCCCGCTGGAATGACAAGGGGTCGTTGATGGCATCGGTACCCGTGGCGTCCGTGTGACCGATGACCATCACGGTCGTCACCGGGTTCTCGACCAGGGTCTGCGAGAAGCGGTCCAGAATCGGACGTAGTGCCGGATTGATGCCAGCTTTTCCGGTCTCGAACGAAATGTCACTCGGGATCTCGATCTTGAGCTGATTGTCTGCAGTCCGTATCACGTCGACACCCGTGCCGGCGGTCGCCGCTTCCATGGCCTGTTTTTGCTCTTGCATATGTTTCGACCAGAGGTATCCACCGCCCGCGCCCACGGCCGTTCCGGCTGCTGCACCGATAGCTGCGCCCTTACCGCCGCCGATGATCGCGCCGATCGCCGCACCGGTCGCTGCGCCTACACCAGCTCCAGTCGTCGTGTCGCGTTGGCTCTGTGTCATTCCAGTGCAGGCGCTGAGACCTACGACAAGCAGTAACAGATATAGCTTTCTTCCAGTTTTCATGCGCGGTTACTCCGACCTAATGAGCATCGTGTGGACAGGCGCAAGTGCCGCGCGCGCCAATTCGATGTTGTGACTGATGACGGACTGATTCTAGTCTGTCGCGCCGTATCCAAGTGTGACGAAAGTCCACTTCCATGTATGCCGGTAGCCCGAGGGCAGGGCGGTACGAGGCGTAGCCACCAGATCATCAAAGCGCTCGGGAAATTCCGCTCTGTATCGGAGTGGTGATCCGCTATCTGTCGTCAAAACTAGGGCCACTCGAACATAGAATAGTCTCTAGTTAGATCTCGGGGTTACC
>JABJCS010000475.1 GCA_018665505.1 Alphaproteobacteria bacterium | reverse complement strand
TCGTAGCAATCGAAGGTCAGCCAAGGTTTACTCATGTCACTCACCTATGCCGGAACGCTGAGAGGCTTTTCCTGGTCCAAGATATTGTGGACCGGGCGATAGAGATCCTCCAGATAATCGATATCATCCGCCGACAGTTCGATCTCTGCAGCCGCGACGAGCTGGTCCAGTTGTGCGAGCTTGGAGACACCGACAATCGGGGCCGTGATCACGGGCTTGCTCAACATCCAAGCGATGGCGATTTGCGCCGATGTATAGCCGAGCCGCTCCGCGATTTCTCCAACGCGGGCGACGATTTCGAAATCATTCTCGCCTTGATAGAGACCTTTCGCGCGTTCGGCATCGTGCCCTTGGGAACGGGTGGTCGCCCCGGCATCGAGGCCGCCTTTATAGGAGCCTGCCAGCATCCCGCGTGCGAGCGGGGACCAAGGGGTCACGGCCACGCCCGTCTTCGTGCAATAGGGATGCATCTCCCGCTCTTCCTCGCGGTAGATCAGATTGTAGTGGTTCTGCATTGAGATGAATTGCGTCCAGCCATGAAGTTTAGCCAGCATTTGCAATTCGACGAACTGCCATGTGTACATCGACGAAGCGCCTAGATAGAGGGCCTTACCCGCTTTGACGATATCGTGGAGTGCCTCCATCATCTCTTCGAGTGGTGCATGCGCGGAGTTCGGGATTGTGTGCGGGTGGCGGTGAATGATGATCTGGTCGACATAATCCAGGCCGAGACGTTTCAGGCTCGCATCCATCGATTCCATGATGTGCTTACGCGAAAGCCCACCCTGATTGGCTCCCTTGTCCATGGGCATGGCGAATTTGGTGGACAGGACGTATTCGTCGCGCGGCAATAATTCGCGGAGCAACGTTCCCACGACTTCCTCACAAGCGCCGAGTCCGTATGTGTTGGCGCAATCGAAGTAGTTGATGCCATGTTCAATCGCGGATTTGAAGATCGGACGGGCTTCGTCGATGGGAAGCGTCCAACTGCCATGCACGCCGTGGCCTGGAATGCCGAAATTCATTGTACCAAGGCAAAGCCGCGAAACGCGTAAACCGCTTTTGCCGTATTGAAGGAGGGGGAGCATCAATTAGACCTCATTTCTGAATGTAGTCACTGGAGAATTTACGTTTGATAGATTGGCCGACATGCAGTGGCTCGTACTTGATCGGGTTTCCGGGAGCGTGACATGTCGGCAGGCATTCGATGGTCGCGTCAAAGTCAGGGATGGCGAAATAGGGGATGGAATAGCGCTCGGCGCCGGTGCGGTTAACGACACGATGTCGGGTCGAAGAATATCGGTCGTTGGTCCATCGCGCCATGTAATCGCCGATATTGACGACAAAACTGCCGGCGACAGGCGGCACGTCTACCCACTGCCCCGATTTACTCATCACTTCCAAGCCAGGGACGTCTTCTTGCAGGACAATGGTGAACGCGGTCTCATCCAGATGCGGCCGGTTGCCGAAAGCGTCATCCTGAGGCGGTTGCGGCGGATAGTGGAGCAGAGAGACCTGGGTCATTGGTTTTCGATAAAATTCGAGGAAATAATCTTCCTCGACATCGAGTGCGATGGCGAAAGCCTGAAGTAAACTCGCGGCGACGCCGTCGATGGTTTCGAAATAGTTGAGCAGTGTCTCCCGCCATTCGGGCATGCCCGCCGGCCATTTGTTCGGCTGTTGGATGCGGTCGCCTGCGAGGATGTCCGGGTCGTTCAGCGGCAGTTCGCGTTGGTATTTGAACGCCTCCATCAAATCCGGCGCGGCGGTGTCTTTGTAGTGACGTGCGCCGAGCGGCTGGTAGCCTCTGCTGTGTTGCGGAGAGATCAACAGGTCTGGGTCGTGGCGTTGTTCCGATGACAGCGCGAAGAATTGCCGTGACGCCGTAAAAATACCCTCTGTGATTTCGGGCGCGATGCCGTGACCGGTCAGATAGAAAAATCCGATACCCTCGCATGCCGCGCCGATCTTCTCCGCAACCTCGGCCTTTCCGGATGCATCACTCGATAAAAAGGGCGCGAAATCAATTTCGGAGACCCGTTCCAATCGGCTAACCTTCTTGATCCCGCACCGCATCCTTCACGCGGGGCACGACTTTCGTCGCGAATTGATGGAGGGAGGATTCGACGGCATCAGGCCGCAGGCCCGGAGGTACCGCCCAGGTGACGAAGTCGGTGATGCGATTTTCTTGGATGAACGTGGTCAACTCGCGGACG
>JABJCS010000474.1 GCA_018665505.1 Alphaproteobacteria bacterium | reverse complement strand
TATCCGCGTCATCTTTCGCGCCATGGGCGATACCGGCACGTTGCAGACGGATGACCCGACGGCGGACAACTACGTCTCCGCCAAGGCGAGCAACGACGCCACTCTCTCTGTCGATTACGCGCGGCGCGGCAAGTCTGCGCGACCCCGCTGGAAGTCACTCACCGTCAATGTCACCGGCGGCTACATGCGTGAAGGCGATACCATCACCCTCGTCTTCGGCGACACGTCGCACGGCTCGAACGGTCTCAAGCTGCAGACCATGGTGGAGACGGATTTCGAGTTCAAGTTCCTCGCCGATGTCTGTGCCACCGGCCATTTCGTGCCGATCCCGAACACGCCGACCATCGATATCGTGCCGGGCCGACCCGATGTGTGGCGAGCCGTACTGTCTAGCCTGCGCCGTCCGGGAGAGAGTTTTCATTTCGGCCTCAAAGCGGAAGACAGCTGGGGCAATCCGACCGAGCATGCCGCAGGCAGTTTCACGTTCGAGACCACTCTCCCCGTCAACAACCTGCCCGCGACCTACGACTATCCGCTCGGCGAACGGGCGGTCCTGTTCGAAGGGCTAAGCTGTGACCAGCCGGGCGAGTTGCGAATCACAGTTAAGGACGCGGCGAGCGGCGACGTGGTGGCGGAATCCCACCCGATGCAAATCCGCGACGGCGATTACGGTGCCTATTGGGGTGACCTTCATGGGCAGAGCGGAGAGTCCATCGGTATCGGCACCTCGCACAGTTATTTCGAGTTCGCCCGCAACAAAGCATTCCTCGACCTCACCAGCCATCAAGCCAATGACTTTCAGGTCAACAACAAGTTCTGGGCCTATCTGAACGAGCTGGCGGCGGAGTTCTTGGACGAGGGCCGGTTCGTGACCTTCCCCGGCTACGAGTGGTCCGGCAACACAGCGGTCGGCGGCGACCGTAACGTCTATTTCCGCACAGAGGGGCGACAGATCCGCCGCTCATCCCATGCGCTCCTGCCGGAGCGCCACGACCTCGACACCGACGCGCCGAACGTCAACTTGCTGTTCGAAGCGTTGAAGGACGAGGACTGCGTGGTTTACGCCCATGTCGGCGGGCGCTATGCGGACATCAAATACGGCCACGATCCGAAGCTCGAACGTTCCATGGAAATCCACTCCGCCTGGGGCACGTTCGAATGGCTGCTGACGGACGGCTTCCCTCTCGGCCACAGAAGCGGTGTCGTTTGCAACAGCGACGGCCACAAGGGCCGCCCGGGCGCGAGCTATCCCGGTGCCTCGATGTTTGGCGCCTATGGCGGGCTCACCTGTTTCTACGCCAAGGAGTTGACCCGCGACGGTATTTTCGAGTGTCTGCGGAAACGCCATCACTATGGCACCACCGGCACGCGCCTGCATCTCGATGTGCGGGCCACCTTGGCAGGCGGCGGTCAGCTCTTCGACGAGGACCCGAAAGCCTTCCCGGAGACCGGCTCGCAGTCGGTCACCGAAGTGATGATGGGGGACATCGTCCAGACCGGTGACAACAGCGTGACGTTGAAGGTCGAAGTCTCGGCTCAGAACCCGATTGAGCGGATCGAAATCCGCAACGGTATGGAAACCCTCAAGACCGTGCGCGGGTTCGAAGAAAGCGATCTCGGTGAGCGTATCCGCGTCGTCTGGAGTGGGGCCGAGTACCGCGGCCGGGGGCGCGAGACCAACTGGAAGGGGCGGGTCGGTTTCGGCGGAGCGCAAATCCAGCGGATGGAGAAAATCAACGCCTGGAACCATGAGCGCAAGCTGGAGCAGTACAACGGTGACACGGTCGTCTTCGACGCCATCACCACCGGTAATTTCGGCGGCTTCGATGCCTGGCTGGAGAAGAGCGATGGCGCCACCATCGACGTCTCCACCAATCTCGGCGTGATGACGGTCCCGCTCTCCGATATCGGCATGGAGGACGTGACCATGGACGCGGGTGGCCTGGAGCGAAAAATCCGTGTCTTCCGCCTGCCGGAAGAAAACCCGCACCGCACGATCACCACCGAGTTGGAAATTCCACTAAATGGCACGGGCGATAACCCGCTTTGGGTATGCGTGACCACGGAGGACGGCTTCCAAGCTTGGAGCAGCCCGATTTACGCATTCAAGTAGGGAATCGTATCCCGGACGCCGGCAGAGCGAGCAGGGACACGAGCAGTGCCGCAGTTCGTCATCCAGAGCTTGTCGAAGGATGAGCCCTCGTGCGGGGGCGCAATATTAGAAATCGCGGAAAAACCCCATGCACAGTATTACAATACCCCTCTTTCGGCCGTCTGTGGGCGCTGGGTTTGTCGAACCGCACG
>JABJCS010000473.1 GCA_018665505.1 Alphaproteobacteria bacterium | reverse complement strand
CCGCAGTGACGCAGCCATCGAAGGTCGGCTTCGTAGAAGGTGCGCAGGTCGGGAATGCCATATTTCAGCATCGCGATGCGTTCCAGCCCCATGCCGAAGGCGAAGCCTTGGTATTCATCTGGGTCGATGCCGCCGGCCCGAAGCACACTGGGGTGGACCATGCCGCAGCCGAGAATTTCGAGCCAATCGTCGCCGGCGCCAATCTTTATACTATCGCGGTCGCGGGAGCAGCCGATATCGACTTCTGCCGACGGTTCAGTGAACGGGAAGTAGCTCGGCCGGAAGCGTACCGGTACGTCGTCGACCTCGAAATAAGCGCGGCAGAACTCGATCAGGCAGCCCTTCAGATGGCCCATATGGGATGTCTTATCGACCACGAGCCCTTCGACCTGGTGGAACATCGGCGTGTGTGTGAGGTCTGAATCGCAGCGATATGTACGCCCCGGCGCAATGATCCGAATCGGCGGTTCTTCCGTCTCCATCGTCCGAATTTGCACTGGCGACGTGTGGGTCCGCAGCACCATTCGCGAACTGTCATCCTTCTCCGGCAGATAGAAAGTGTCGTGCATTTGGCGGGCCGGATGCTCGGGCGGAATGTTCAGCGCTTCGAAATTATGGAAATCATCTTCGATGTCCGGGCCTTCGGCGACCGAAAATCCCATCTCGCCGAAGATCGCGATCACTTCGTCCAAGGTCTGGCTGATCGGATGCAGTCGCCCATCACCGCCGAACTCGACCGGCAAGGTGACGTCCACGGCCTCGTCGACGAGCCGCGCATCCAATTCCGCATCCTGCAGATCGGTCTTGCGGGCGTCGATGGCGGATTGCACCGCTTCCTTGACCTGGTTCAGCGCCTGGCCGGTGGCCTTGCGCTCGTCCGGATCGAGGCCGCCGAGGCCCTTCATCAGATCGGTGATTCGTCCCTTGCGGCCGAGCGCCGAGACGCGCAGCTGTTCCAGGGAATCGAGGTCGCTTGCTGCCGCGACATCCGCCAGCAGCGCGTCCTTCAACTGTTCGGGATTTTCCATCGCCAGGGGTTCCGCCAGCAGGCCGAGGCCGCGCCGGGAGGCGCTAAGCGGCCAAGGCGGCCTGGGATTGGTCGACCAGCGCTTTAAAGGCATCCGGCTCGTGAATGGCGAGATCGGAGAGCACCTTTCGGTCGAGTTCGATACCGGCCTTCTTCATGCCGTTCATGAACTGCGAATAGGTCACGCCATGCTCGCGGGTCCCCGCATTGATGCGTTGGATCCAAAGTGCCCGGAAATTTCGTTTCCGTGCGCGTCGATCGCGGTAGGCGTATTGCAGATCCTTTTCGACCCGCTGAATAGCGGCGCGGAAAGTATTCTTCGAACGACCCCGCGCGCCCTTGGCGAGCTTGAGGATTTTCTTGTGGCGATTCTGTTTGGTAACGCCGCGTTTTACACGTGCCATGTGATACTCCTCACGTCCGCAGGAAGTTGCGTTTGACGATTCGCGCGTCGGCCGAGCACATGATCTGTGTGCCGCGGTTCGTGCGTTTCATCTTCTGCGACCGACGTCGCAGCATGTGTTGGAGTTTAGCGCTATTGAAGCGGACCTTACCGGTCCCCGTGATTTTGAAACGCTTCTTCGCGCTGCTCTTGTTTTTGAGCTTGGGCATTTTGATTTCCTTATATTGCAAATCTTCGTTGAACCGAGGAGGCATACCCATAGCCATCCGGTCCTTCTTGCGAGCGCGGCTTATAGACCTATGGTTCTCTTAATGCAAGGCCCGGGCGGGCCGTCCAATAAAGGAAGAATAGTATGGATTTGGGTCTCTCGGGGAAACGAGTATTGATTACCGGCGCGTCGAAGGGTATCGGCCGCGCCATCGCGGAAGTTTTGGCGGAAGAAGGCTGCAGTCTGCATTTAGCGTCGCGCACGGAGGCTGATCTAGCGACGGCGCGAGATGAGATCAATGAGAAGCATGGAGTGCAGGTAACGATACACGCACTCGACCTCTCCGACAGCGCCAATGTGAAGCAATTGGTCAAGGATACCGACGGTATCGATATCCTCGTCAACAACGCCGGTGCCATTCCCGGCGGCGATATCGAAACGGTTGACGAGGAAACCTGGCGCGAGGCCTGGAACTTGAAGGTCTTTGGCTACATCAACATGTGTCGCGAGGTCTATCCGGCGATGTGCAAGCGGGGTCACGGCGTGATCTTCAATGTCATCGGCATGGCGGGCCTTGCTCCGCGCGCCAATTACGTGGCCGGTAGCGTCGGCAACGCGGGACTCGACGCGCTGACGGTGGCACTTGGTAGCGAAAGCATGGATCACGGCGTCCGCGTCCTCGGCATCCATCCGGGTGCGATCGAGACCGACCGCCTTACGACGTTATATAAAGCCATGGCGAAGCGGGAATTTGGTGACGAAAGCCGCTACAAAGAGATGTACAAAGGATTGCCCGCCAATCGGCCGGGGATGCCGGAAGAATGTGCCACGGTAACGGCGATGCTGATCTCCGAAAAATCCAATTGGGTGAACGGCGTCGTCATCCCGGTCAACGGCCGAGGACAAGGCTGGTGAGTGACGGCCGGGTTACGACGGAAATTATCCAACACGAACGCGGTCCCTATGCACGCATCACGGTAGAGAACGCGGCCAAGGCGAACTGCCTCTCGACGCCGATTATGACGCAGTTGCGGGACGCATTTCTGGCGTTGCGAGACGACGATGACCTGCGTCTCGCCGTTCTCACGGGGGAGGGTGAGCGCAGTTTTCTCGGCGGCGCAAACCTGCACGAGCTAAAGGAACTCACCCCGGCGAAGGCACGCACTTTCCTGACCTTGCTGAGCGAGGCCAATTCGGCGATTCGCAATCTGCCGGTGCCGGTTATCGCGCGTATAAACGGTGTGTGCATCGGCGCGGGCCTGGAAGTGGCGATCTCTTGTGACCTCCGGATCGCGGCCGCACATGCGCAGCTCGGTATGCCGGAAGTCGCCCTCGATCTGCCGTCCGTCGTCGAATCGGCACTGTTCCCCCGCATGATGGGCTGGGGCCGGACTGCCTGGATGGTTTATCGAGGCGACCTCCTCGACGCGGAATTGGCGGAACGTTGGG
>JABJCS010000049.1 GCA_018665505.1 Alphaproteobacteria bacterium | reverse complement strand
CGACGTTATCCCGCGCGAAAATTACGACCGCGATCTGCCGTTAGCCATCATGCGCTGTGAAAGCAGGGCGATGATGGAAGATCGGGTACGGGCTATCCGCGAGACGTTGATGTTCGAGCCCCGCTACGTTCGCCACTTGATCTCCGGCTTCCGCATTACACCGGGCAATGATGGCGAGATCGGTGTTACGGCGAACTATTTGGTCTTGGAAACTCTTTCAGACGAAATGACGAAAATTCTGAACGCGGGCCGATATGTCGACACGCTTGTTCGGGAGGACGGCGCATTGCGGTTCAAGGAAAAACGCTGCGTCTACGATTCTACCGTTGTGCCGAACAGTCTCGTCTATCCGGTTTAATTTTCAAAGACTGAGTCTTCCGACGCGGCGTATTCACGAGGTCGTGTTTTGGCGATCCGGGATGTCTTCTCCAATGTTCCAGTCGTAATGGTCATACGGAAAGGAACCTTCCTATGTCGAAACATCTTGTGCGCTTTGTGCAGCTATTTCTTTGTATAACGTTGAGCATGCCCGTGCTCGCTCCTGCGGCGTCGGCCGAAGATGCGAGATCGCTCACCAAAGTGAGTGGCGACGTCTATCGGGCACGTAGCAACCATCATTATTCGCTCGTCGTGGTTACCAGCGCCGGTGTTGTCGTGGTCGATCCAATTAATACGACCGCGGCGTCATGGCTGCGTGAAAACCTAGGAACAATCACCGACAAGCCCATCACCCATTTGATCTACTCCCATAGCCACGGCGACCACGCTTCGGGTGGTGCTGCGCTAGGTGCTGGAACAGTGATCGCTCAAGCCAACGCGCCGGCCACGATAGATGGTGTGGCGCCGACCAAGCGGTTCGAAGAATCAATGAATTTGACGGTCGGCGGGAAGACATTCGAGCTGACTTACCTTGGTAAAGGTCACGGTGCTGATTTGATTGCGGTCGTCGTGCGGCCGGAAAACGTGGCTTTCATCGTCGATGTTGCCGCGCCTAAACGTATGCCTTATCGCGATTTTCCGGGCTCGGATATTGACGCGTGGATCGAGCAGATTCGCAAAGTGGAGAGTTTGAAGTTTGATATATTCGCACCCGGTCACGGCGCTGTTGGCGTCAAGGCCGATGCTACGGCCGCCCGTGTATATATGCAGAAACTCCGCAGTCAGGTCTTGGCGGGGTTGAAGGCCGGAAAATCCGTTGATGATTTGGCGCGAGACGTCACGATGAAAGAATATAGCGATTGGCAGCAGTATAAGGCATGGGGCGAGCTGAATGTGCGCGGCATGGCCAGTTAATTGATGTCCAACGGAAAGGTGAAATAAGCGCCTCGAAAGACCGCGCCATTTCATTCTTTAATCGATCTAGCTACCGACCTGCACCGATGAGACCAGTGACCGCAGCGCCGCCATGACGCTGGGCGCGACGCTGCTGCTGGTGCGGGGATTGTCGGGCGAGGGGAGGTT
Source organism: Alphaproteobacteria bacterium (assembly GCA_018665505.1). Next base: position 5,135 of record JABJCS010000049.1, on the reverse strand, counting down.
CTCGCTCTTCAGCGTCAGTTTGATCGCATTTGAATCGACATAGACCTCGTGTGAGGTGCCGGAGATATCATTGTTCGCCCAAACCTCGACTTCGGTTCGATCCGGGCCGATCCCTGACAAGCTGAGTGCGATGCCGACATTGAAGTGACGCGGAAATGCCATCCCCGCTTCCCTGGCGGAGCCTTCGAAGACCTTCACCGGAGAGGTGGGCGGCGTCGAAAAATCAAATCCGCGATCAACGATATACGATTCCCGCGCTAAGGATTCGGGACGGATATTGGAGGTCATTTTCACCGAATGAATGCCGGATTCGCGGGCACCCCGGATCGAATCGAGTCCGGGAAGCGCGCCGGTCACCACTCGCATCGTGCCGTCGCTTTCCTCCGCAAGGTCGAGGATTTCGGGATGCGTCGCCAAGGCCGCGACGCTTACCGGGAGCAGGATTTTTCCGGCATTGAGTGCCGCCCGTGCAATGGTTGGAAATGCCTCTCCGGTGGCGCATTCGACGATCACGTCCGCATGGGCGGGCAAGTCCTCCGCCGACACGAAGGCGGGCATCGGTTCCATGGCATCAGCGCGTGCGCGGGCCGCATCTAAATCAGCGGCCGAGACCGCCGTTAACCGCGCCTCCGGAATGGCCCCTCCGGACAATGTGCGCGCAAGCGTTTGCCCGACATTGCCGAACCCGCCAAGCCCGACACGCATCGGGTTCTCTTTTGTGAAACGCTGAGTATCCATTGGTCTTCGTCCTTTGCTTAGCGTCCGACCGAAGCGGTCATGAGGGAAGCGAATGTGTCGATATTCGGCGCGTTCGGAAGGTCGTCGATGCCATTGGACAAAGCTTGAACCCGATCCGGTGCGACCGATCCGACCAAAGTGGCGAACTTTGCGCCAAGTTCGCTTTCCGTCATCGGGGTCTCCGGGTATCCCCGTGCGATATCCTTGCGTGCGGAAAGTTCGCGCCCGTCCGTCATGCGAATGGATATCTCGGTCGCATAGTAATCCGGGAACAATTGTTCCAACTCTCCCTCATCCGCGACCACATCGACTTTCTTGCAGAGCGCTGCCACCTCCGGATCGTCGATCCGCGCATCAACGAAGATATCTGCGACCTCTAAGTGGCGACGCGCCAAGGTGACGGGTAGAATATAGGGTGCTGAATGACTCTTCAGCGGATTGTCTTCGACGCAATGAATGCCGGATTTAGGAAATCGTATGGTGAGTTTCTCGACTTGCTCGGCCTTAATGTCGTGAGTGGTCGCGAGATCGAGAAGCGCATCGAGCCCGGGATGCAGGAACGACACGCAAGAATAAGGTTTGATTGCCAATTCCATGATGCCATCCCAATCGACACCGAGACCGCTGGTCAATTTGTCCGGGTTGGCTTGTCGACTGAAAGCACCCAGCGGCGAATGTGCCCGGTCGAATATCTCGGCGGGACCGCCGAAACCATCGCGCGCGAGCAACGCCGCCGTGACACCGTTGCGCGCGGCGAGGCCCATCTGAAACGGGCGGGCATTTTCCGTCGGGTCCGATTCCCACGCCATAAGCCCGGACGCCTGACAGGCGGTAAGGCCGAGCGCGCGTTCGACGCCGTCCGCATCGAGGCCAAGAAGATAGGCGCTCGCCGCCGCCGCCCCGAACGCACCGCAAACTGAAGAGGGGTGGAAGCCGAGCGCGTATTGTTGCGCCGGCCCAATTGCCATGGAGACCCGGTATTCGATTTCGCACCCAATTGCGACCGCCGCGATCAGGTCACCCCCGCTTAAACCTTCAAGTTCGGAGAGCGCCATTGCGACCGGAGTCATGATGGCGATGGGATGGAGGATGGCTTCCGGATGATGGGGTTCGATATCGCAGGCGTAACCCATCGTGCCGTTGGCGAGTGCGGCTTGCACCGCATTGGTCTTGAAGCCGTGGCCGACGACACCCGATTGCGGCGCACCGCCGAGCGCCTGCACGTGAGCGGCGATGGTGCGTCCTGTTGAAAAACTCGGGTTAGCGGCGGCAAGAAGGGCGGCGCTGCCGTCCTTGATCATCATCAGGGTTCGGTCTCGGACATCAGCGGAAATCGCTTCTGGTGTCAGATCGGCAATGAACGAGGCGATTTGTTTGGTGTGATTGCTCACGGCTCAAACCTCCTCGGTCGCAACCCGGCGTGAAACCAGGTCAGCAAACTAATGATATCGAACACCGGCACGCCCAAGGCCAAATGGAGATCGAGCGGATAGGGCCCCATATTCGTGCATTCCAGCACCAGCGCACCTATCTCCGGATGGCGCTTCATGAGTTCACGCCCGGCGGCCACGATGTCATCTCGCGAGGCCTCGACATTGAGTGTGTGGCTTCCGCCGGTGATTGATTTGGTGAACTCTGTACCGCCCTCAGTGCCGATTACCGGTGTATCGATCGGTGCGCTGACGGCTTCGAAATGTGCCGGCGTTAAATTACCGGATGAAATAGTGACGACGCCGACGCGCCTCCCCGGCGGCAAGGTACGCTGCACCCAAGGCACCTGCATCAGCGAGGAGGTCGCGACGGGAACACCGGCGGCGGCGGTTAGGCGTTGTTGAAAGAGGGAGAGGAACCCGCAACTGGTGCCGATGCCGTCGGCACCGATCTGGACGAGTTCCTTCGCGGCATCGTTAAATGCTTGATAGAGGCCTTCACCCTTTTGCTCGACCACGCTGTAGGCGGTGGCTCCCGGGACCACTCTATAGAGAACCGGAAATGGAAAGGTGGTCGCGTTGCCGACATCGCCGTGGACGCGGGGAAATTCCGTCTCCAGCATTAGAATGCCGAGGGTAGCGCCATAGACGGTCTTGCCGCCGCGCGGAGCGGATTCGTTGATCACGGTTGATACCGCCGCGGCCGCAAACCCGCCTGAAACCAAGTCAGGTAGCTCACCACATCAAAGACCGGCAGTCCCAGGTCTAAATGCACATCGCGTGAGAACGGACCCATATTAGTGCATTCCAAAACCACCGCGCCGATATTCGGATGTTCGGCGACAAGACGTCGGCCCGCATCCACCAGATCGTCGCGCGCCAATTCGAAATCCATGTACTCTCCATCGTCGAGCACGGTCGTGGTGAATGTCTTGCCGCCCTCCGTGCCGACAATAGGCGTGTCGAGCGGCACACCGACGGCCTCCAGATGCGCCGGTGTCACGCTCTCCTTCGAGATTGTGATGACGCCGACCTGTTTGTCCGGCGGCAGGGTACTTTGCACCCAGGGGACCTGCATGAGGGATGAGCTGGCAACCGGGACACCCGCGGCGGCTGCGATATCGTCCTGGAACAGGGAGAGAAACCCGCAGGTGGTGCCAATGCCGTCCGCGCCCATGGCGACGATTTCCTTTGCGGCGCGGGCGAAATCATCCTTCAAGCCCGCCGCTCCCTTGCGGACGACCTTATCGGAGGTCGCGCCTTCGACAATCTTGTAGATCACCGGAAAGGGCCAAGTCTCCGCATTGCCGATATCGCCGTGGATGCGAGGGAAGCTCGTATCCAGCATCAGAATGCCGAGCGCCGCCCCGTATACTGTCTTGCCGGGTCGTGGGGCTGATTCGTTGATCTTTTCAGACATCTGGCTTGGCCTACCTCTCTATATGATGGTTTCTATGACCATAGCGGGCCAGGCTTGGAGGTGAAAGATGCACGAGACACGGACAATTGCTGAATGGGCGATCGGTTTAAAACTCGCGGAAATTCCGGAGAATGTGAAAGGCCATGCCCGGCGATTCATTCTCGACAATTTCGGCTGCCAAGTCGCCGGCGCGACATTGCCGTGGAGTAAGGATTACCACCGGGTCATTACCCGTACCCGGTCCGGCAAAGGGGCGACCGTGGCCTATTACGGCGACCAACTGGCCCCGGATGATGCGGCCTTTCTGAACAGTGCCTTTAACCATGCGAATGAGACAGATGATACGCATCTGAAGAGTCCGACCCACCCAGGCGGCATAGCGGTTCCGGCGGCACTCGCCATGGCGGAATATACGCAAGGCGACGGCGAGAAGTTATTGTTGGCGGTCATCGCCGCCTACGAAGTGCAAATACGCTTGTCTTGGGCGTGCTCGCCGCATCTCATCTACAAGGGGCATCACCCACCGGTCGGCGTCGGCCCGTTCGGAGCCGCCATCGCGTCGGCAATCCTGATGGGGTTCGATTTGGAGACGACGGTCAACGCACTCGGTATTGCCGGAAGCCACTCGGCGGGGTTGATCGAGTACACGAAGACCGGCGGTTCGGTGAAACGCATTCACAGCGCCATTCCGACCCAAGCAGGTGTGCGGGCCGCTCTCTTCGCGGAGATCGGCATCACCGCGCCGCATACGATTATCGAAGGCGAGAAGGGTTTCTGTAAAGTATTCGCGGGTGAATACGATCTCTCGCGCCTGACCGACGGTCTGAGCGAGACATGGCACCTGCTCGACAACGGATTAAAGCCCTATAGCTGTTGCCATCTCATTCACGCGGCCTTCGACGCGCTCGACAATATCCGCGACGAGACTCCATTACGCCCGGAAGATATCAAGGCCGTGCGGGTGGCGACGAACAGCGAGCCGATATTGAGCCACATTGGCTCGATCATGGAGCCGGAAGATATCCTCGGCGCGCAGTTCAGCCTGCCGTTCAGCGTCGCAATGCGACTGCACAATGGTAATCGCGGCGTGCAGGGTGGGAACGGTTTCTGGGATTATACGGGCGTCGATTTCAAGAATCCGGAGTTACAAGAGACCGCGCATAAAGTCAGCGTGTTCGTCGCCGAAGATGAAAGCGAATGGTCGTCGGTCGACAAAGGGGCCGGGGTCGAGGTGGAGACCATGGATGGTCGTGTTCTCCAGAATTCTGTGACGTTCTCGAAGGGATTGCCGGAGAATCCGATGTCTCCTGCTGAAGTCGAGGAGAAATTCCGCTATCTTGTTGATCCAGTCATGCCCGCGGGCGTGCCCGCCGCGATCGTCGACAAGGTGAACGAGATCGAAGCGGTAAAAGATATCAACGAGATCGTCCAACTGCTCGTGGTCCCACGTGCGCCGGATGCTCAAGCGGCGGCGGAATAGGAGAAACGAAAATGCGGCAATTAAAACTACCGGCGACCTTCATGCGCGGCGGCACCAGCAATGCCAT
>JABJCS010000472.1 GCA_018665505.1 Alphaproteobacteria bacterium | reverse complement strand
GCCACATGCGTAAGTTCAACGGTGTTCCAAAGGCCCATTTCGGCCTATTCTTAAAGGAGTGCGAGTGGCGTTTTAACAACAGTGACCCATCAGCCCAATTATCGCAGCTAAGGCAATGGGTTAGAACAAATATGGGCTAGCTATCTGGGACAGCCCCTATTTTTATTGCTGGTGAAGCAAACGCGGAACTTTCGTTTTGTGTTGATAGCCAGTCTGAACTCCTGGCGACGGGTGGCGACAGGGCTTTGTTCCAGAACGACCGTTCGTCGGAATTATTGCAGAATATAGCGCGGTTTTGTTCGGCTTATGCGAGACAGCAAAGCTCCACGCGAAACTTTGTGGCCGCGGTTGAAGAACAAGATTTACTGATTGAGCGATCCGCCGATATCACCCTGCCAAACGGTCAGAAGATCGCCATGCGTGGGTTCCGCGTCATCGACGAAGGGCGTCTGCGTAATTTGCCACCGGCAATTGCGGACGAATGGCGCCGCAATGGTTGGCTGAGCTGGATTGCCAGTCATATGGTCTCTCTCGGTAATTTCGGGCGGCTTTATTTCCGTGTGAAAGCCCGCGACGCCGCGTAGCCAATATTCGGCACCTTATTTTCAAGCAATATCTCTTTTGCGCGACCTGCTGTAGAATTCGCCGTGAAGGAGGCGTGTAGTCGCGTGCGAATGCGAAACTTCAGGATGAGTCGGTGGCGTGTATCTTGGAAGGGGTGCATTTGCACTTGCTCGCTAGTGTTCCTGCTCGCGGTGTCATCGGATGCCTGGGCGTACCGTGTCATGGGCATTGAAGAACCAGGAGATCTCTCCAGCGAACTTGGCTGGAGAGACGTCCTTGCCGCAATTCAGCGAAACCTCAAACAATTAGGATATTACAAAGGGCCAATAGTTGGCCGCTACGGCGATGCGACGCGCAAAGCGGTGGATCGGTATCGACGGCGAAACGGAATTATAGACAAAGAAACTATCTGGCCGGCAGTGTTGATCCACATGCAGGTTCTCGGTGAAGCAATTCAGGTACAGAAATCCCTGAAGGCTGCTCGAGTCCGACAAATCGGCGTTGCGAAGACGCAGTTGCTTAAGCATACGGCCGCGCGGGACTTGTTGGCGTCGACAATGCGAAAAGAATCCGCTGATCCTACGCATGATCCATCTATCTGTTTTGCTGCGCCGACCCTGCGTTGCCTGTTGGACGAAGCGCTTGAGAGCATCCGCGGCGTGACCCGTGATCGTTATCGGAATTGGGCTTTGCAGGATTTGATTGTCGTCTTCGCGGCAGCGGGCATGGTTGAACCCATGAAGGATGCTATCCGTCGACTGACGGATGCTCGTCTGGTCCTCGTTGCTTTACGGGAAGCTGTCGCGGCAATGGTTGCTGTCGGACGGATGGAAGATGCCGAGGAGACGCTCGAACTGATGCCGGATGGCGGCGACCGTGTACGTGCGTTGTTGGTGATCGCAAGAGGGTGGAGCAGGCAAGGGGATCGGAGCAAAGCGAGCGAGGTTTTGGCACGTGCGGGCATCGAATTAGCCAACATAGGAGATGTTGGGCGGGAATCGATATTGAAGGCCGATATTGCCGTCATTTACGCAAAGACAGGCAATATAGAGCGTGCAAGAGCGCTTCTATCTGGGTTAGCGACAGGCAATACGCAAAATGAGAAAAGACAGGGTGCGGACAAGGTTTCTGCCATAGTAAGCGCCTATGTCGAACTCGGCGATCTCGATCGAGCCCTCGTGATCCTGCGGGAGGCATCGTCGGATTCGAATCCGCGCAAGGGGCGAATAGCCGTTACGACTGCCTACGCGGCCAAAGGTGAAATCAAGGCTGCACTCAAGGTGGCGAAGGAGATAGTTTCGCCACGCTATCGCGCCGTGGCACTGTGTAATGCTGCGCGAAAGTTCGCGGAACGGGGAGATATAGAATCAGCCCGAACGGCGTTGACGAGCGCGGAGACAAGTGTGCCGGCGATTGACGGTGAGTTCGCAAGTGATTTCGCCTGGTCTTGTTTGGCCGAGGCCTATGATTTGATTGGGGACAATCCGAACGCTCTGAAAAGCCTAGGGCATGTCGAGGGAACCGATTTAAAGGCGCGATCTTTTTGGCGTATGTGGGCGGCCCGCTATGCGACGGGTCAAATTAATGACGTCGAAGGATTGAAAAGCCAAGCAATAGAAGCGACGAAGGCAGCCGATACGTTTAAACGGGTGTCGATTTGGTCCGAAGCATCCGCGATGGCATTCCGTGCGGGAGAAAAGGGTATGTCTAAGGATTATCTCGGGAATGCGATAGCGGTCGTCAGCGGAATGCAAACCCGGTGGTGGCGTGCGCGTGCGCTCAGTCGTATTGCAAAAACGGTCATTTCTTTGGAGAGCGCTGCTGGTGGGCGTTGATCCGTTGTTCTGCTTTGTGGTTCTCCCCGATTGGCTGCGCTAATATCCTACTCAACAACGTCAGCATATCGGCAAGGAGATATCTAATGGACCTGTCCTTTAGTCCAGCGGAAGAGAAATTTCGACAGGAAGTTCAGGAATTTATCGCGGAGAAGTACTCGGCAGATATGCGCGATGCGCTTAAAAAATCTCCCACAGGTTATTTGGACCCAGATCGTCAACGTTTATGGCAGAAGGCGCTTCATGAAAAAGGTTGGGCGGCGCCGAGATGGCCGGTTGAGTATGGTGGTACCGGTTGGACGGCCGCCGAGCATTATATCTATGAAAATGAAATTTCCACAGCAGGTGCGCCGCGGCCCATTGGATTCGGCGCCCGTATGGTCGGCCCCGTCATCATTCAATTCGGGCGGCCCGATCAGAAAGAGCGATATTTGCCGCGTATCCTCGCCTTCGACGATTGGTGGTGTCAGGGGTATTCAGAACCTGGATCGGGCTCCGATTTAGCCTCCCTTTCGACGAGGGCGATTCGCGATGGTGATCACTATGTCGTAAATGGCTCGAAAATTTGGACCACATTGGCGCAACATGCCGACATGATCTTCTGTTTGGTGCGCACCTCCACCGAAGGGAAGCGCCAGGAAGGCATTTCATTTTTGCTGATCGACATGAACACACCCGGTATCCGTGTCGAACCGATCCTACTGATTGATGGCGAACAAGCACCATTCCACGAGGTCAACCAAGTGTTCTTCGACGATGTCCGGGTACCGGTGGAAAACCGGATCGGCGAGGAAAACAAAGGTTGGACCTATGCGAAATATCTCCTCGAATTCGAACGGGGTGGATCCCATGGCGCTAGTATTCGCGCCGGTATCGCTAAGGCTCGTCAGATTGCGAAGCAAGAACGGAACGGCGGTCGCCCCTTGATTGAGGATCCGGATTTCAGGACTAAAATCGCTCGGCTGGAGATGGAAGTACGGGCGGTCGAAGTCAGCGAATTGAGGATTCTGGGATCCCTTGGCGCCGGCGAGCGACCGGGTGCCGAATCGTCACTATTGAAATTGCGGGGCACTGAATTGGGCCAAGCGGTGACGGAACTGACAATGCAGGCCATCGGATATTACGCGCATCCGCATGAGAGCGAGTATCTTTCGCCCGGCAGTAATGCCGAGCCGATTGGATTGGAATATTCGGCCACTGTGACGCCGCGATACTTCAACTATCGCAAAGCCTCGATCTATGGGGGTTCTAACGAAATTCAGCACGATATTATTGCAAAGTTGATCCTCGGTCTTTAGCCGCCATGCCGGAGCCGCGAACATCCGCCTCATCCTTGCCGGCAGTCGACTATTCAGGACGGATCGTCAGGGCGGATGATTGGCGGCGCGACGTGGCGCTTACGCTCGGCATGTTATTGATTTGGCTGGCCGGTTTTCCCCTGTGGATTGCCTGTTGGCGCTACGGTCATTCGATCGGCGGTTTTGAAGGCCATTTGATACGGTTCGTCTCGTTCTGTATCTGCGGATTTCACGTCGTCTCCTTGGGCATTATCCGGACGTGGTTCGACCGCGTGCTATCGCGTCTTGGATGGTGAGTTAGGCGACACGGTAATCTTTGAAGCGTTCCCGAAGTTCTCTTTTTTGGAATTTTCCCGTGGATGTTCGAGGGATTTCGTCGATGAACTCCACCGCGTCCGGTAACCACCACTTGGCGAATTTGGTCGACAGGAAATCGCGAATATCGTCCGCCGTTAGATTGGCCCCATCTTCAGCGACAACGCATGCAAGGGGACGTTCGACCCAGCGTTCGTGCGGCATCGCGATGACGGCGGCTTCCTTGATTTGCGGATGTCCCATCAGCGCGTTTTCGACGTCGACCGAACTAATCCACTCACCCCCGGACTTGATGAGGTCTTTGGTCCGGTCGGTGATTTTGACATAGCCTTCGGAATCGACGGTCACGACATCTCCGGTTCGAAACCAGCCGTCATCCGTCCAGCTATATATCGGTTCCTCAGGATTGTAATAGGCGTCCGCGATCCATGGACCCCGGACCTGTAATTCCCCCATGGTCTCGCCATCCCAAGGGGCGGGGCCGTCATCGCCGATAACACGGATATCGACAAAGGGCAGGGGGATTCCTTGTTTCGCCAAGGTGGCGAATTGTTCGTCCTTGGTCATTTTATCGAATGACGGTTTTGGAATGCCTGTCGTGCCGACCGGCGTCATTTCCGTCATACCCCAGGCATGGATGACTTGATGTCCAAGCGCGTCGAGATCGCGGATCATTGCCTCCGGTGCTGCGGAACCACCGATGATGAATTTGAGCTTCGGGTTCAGTTTCCAGCGGCTAGGTTCACGCTTCAACGAATCAACGACCGGCAACCACACGGTTGGGACGCCGCTGGTCATCGTGACTTGTTCGCTTTCAAGTAATTCAAGCACGCTTTCATGATCCGCGTGTGGGCCTGTGAAGACGATCTTGGTTCCGGCCATGGCAGCGGTTGTCGGCATCCCCCATGCGTTGGCATGGAACATTGGGACGATCGGCAAGATACAGTCGCGCATAGAGAGACCGAAGGCATCAGGAGCGGCCACGGCCAATGTATGGAGAACAACCCCCCGGTGACTATAAGCGACGCCTTTGGGTTTGCCCGTCGTGCCCGACGTATAGCACATGCCACAGGCCGCATATTCGTCGATTTCCGGATATTCGAAGTCACCGGTGGCGGTCGCCAAGAGGTCTTCATAATCCTCCATTCCTGCTGGCACGACGTCGCCATTATAGCGCACGACGAAAATACGCTCGAAATCCACTTTGTCCTTAAATCCGTCTAATATGTGAAGCAGGTCGTCATCCACGATTAAGAAACGGTCGCCTGCGTGCCCGGCGATATAAGCCAGTTCATCCGGATGTAGGCGCAAGTTCAATGTGTGCAGGACACCGCCGGCACATGGTACGCCGAAATATGCTTCGAGATGCGCGAAATGGTTCCAGCAAAGCGTGCCGACACGGTCTCCCGGTTGGAGGCCGGCCTTCAATAGGGCTTCCGATAATTGCTTCGCGCGGCGGTAGAATTCTTTGTAGGTATAGCGGTGAAGGGACTTATCGGGTCTTCGCGAGACAATCTCCTGCGCGCCATGCAAGCGACCTGCATGCTCCAGGATCG
>JABJCS010000471.1 GCA_018665505.1 Alphaproteobacteria bacterium | reverse complement strand
GCTTCCATCACCAAGGCACCAATAGAATCGACCTTGATCTCGCTCTCGCCAGAACTCTCAAGGCGCCGGACGATACCGTTCACGACCCGTTCCATCCGGTCCGGGTCGACCGGTCGTTTGCGACACGCAATCGTCATAGATCTGGCGAGCTTATCGCGGTCGAACACTTCGCGCTGATTGTTGCGTTTCAGAACCGTAAGTTCGCGCAATTGCACGCGTTCGAACGTGGTGAAACGGGCTCCGCAGCCGGGGCAAAACCGCCGGCGTCGAATGGCCGTGTTATCCTCTGCCGGACGTGAATCTTTCACTTGGGTGTCTTCGTGGCCACAAAATGGACAACGCATCGGCTAAATCCCCTCCCCTTTTCGCGGGCTCATAGGTTCGGATAAATCGGAAATCGCTGACACAATTCCGCCACCCTGGACCGGACTTCCGCCTCGGTCGCATCCTGTTGCTCGGGCCGCTCGGCAAGGCCGCTCAGCACTTGTATGATTAATTCGCCAACCCGTTTAAATTCGGCTTGGCCAAACCCCCTGCTGGTAGCCGCTGGGCTGCCCAAGCGGACGCCGGACGTTATCGTCGGTTTCTCCGGATCGAAAGGCACCGCATTCTTATTACAGGTCAGTCCGGAGCGCTCCATAGCGGCTTCCGCATCCTTCCCCGTAAGCTTGACCGGGCGCAGGTCCACCAGCACCACATGGGTGTCCGTACCGCCGCTCACAATGTCCAAGCCGCCCATGTTTAATGTCGACGCCAGCACTTCAGCATTCTCAACGACGTCGCGCGCATAGGATTTAAACGATGGCCGCAAGGCTTCGCCAAAGGCCACTGCCTTGGCGGCAATCACGTGCATCAAGGGACCACCTTGGATACCGGGGAAGATCGCCGAATTGACTTTCTTCGCAATATCTTCGTTGTTTGTGACGATAGCGCCGCCGCGCGGGCCGCGCAGGGTTTTATGAGTTGTGAAGGTCACGACATCCGCAATCGGGACCGGACTCGGGTGTACGCCGCCCGCGACAAGACCTGCGAAATGAGCCATATCCACCATGAAATAGGCGCCGATCTCATCCGCAATCTCACGGAAGCGCTCGAAATCGATATGCCGTGCATAGGCCGACCCACCCGCCACAATTAGTTTCGGCATTGTCTCGCGCGCCAAATTCGCCGCTGCGTCGTAGTCGATCCGTCCATCCTGCTGACGCACGCCGTACTGAACAGCGTTGAACCATTTGCCGGACTGGTTCGGCTTTGCGCCATGAGTGAGGTGTCCGCCACTATCGAGCGACATTCCCATCAGCGTATCACCCGGTTTCAGCAACGCTTGATAAACCCCGAAATTCGCTTGCGAGCCGGAATGCGGCTGCACATTGGCGAATTCGCATCCGAGCAGTTCTTTCACGCGCTCGATGGCCAAGTTCTCGGCAATATCGACGTATTCACAGCCGCCATAATAACGTCGCCCCGGATATCCTTCCGCGTATTTATTGGTCAGCACCGAACTGGATGCCTCTAAAACCGCTCGGCTAACGATGTTCTCGGAGGCAATCAGCTCAATCTGGCAACGCTGGCGTTCTAATTCGCTGGCGATGGCCGCGGTAATTTCGGGATCGCTCGCCGACAGCGCCGATCCGAAGAAATTCTCGAATTCGCCATACTCGCTAACCCTATTCGTCTCCGACATTCTTTATCCTCTAACAAGCCATCATCGCCATCTTGCGATAAGCAGCTCTACGACATTTTATCGACGCGGCGTTGATGACGACCGCCTTCGAATTCCGTATTCAAAAATGTTTCCAAGCAATCCTTCGCCGTCTCTATACCCAAGGTGCGGGCGCCGACAACTAGAACGTTCGCATCGTTGTGTTGGCGCGTGAGCCGCGCATCGGTCACGCCGTGACACAGCGCGGCGCGGATGAAGGGTTTCCGGTTCGCCGCGATGGACATGCCAATACCAGTCCCACAAAGAAGAACCCCGCGCGCCGCTTGGCCTTCCCCGATCGCAGTCGTCAACGCATCGGCGAAATCGGGATAGTCAACCGACTCCGCAATATTGGGGCCAATGTCAAGGACCTCGTATCCCCATTCCGTCAACACGGTCTTCAACACATCTTTTGCGTCTATACCTGCATGATCGGATGCGATGGCGATTACTTCCGCCGCCATATCCCGTTACCTCATTTCAAATAATTACTACGGCCTGAGAGACTC
>JABJCS010000470.1 GCA_018665505.1 Alphaproteobacteria bacterium | reverse complement strand
TTTTCCCATGTTCTCGAATTGGCCAAACGGGGACATATTTCCGAATGTGTCTTCCATATAGGTCTGGATTTCATCCTGGTTCTTCGCGAAAGCATCGATCGAATATTCCAGGTAATGGGGCAACAGCATGCGCTGCACATTGTCGCCGTAGTAGGAAATAAGTTGGCGCAGGAAACTGAGCGGCAGCAGGTTCTCGCCCTTCGCTTCTTCCTCGACAATGATCTGTGTGAGGACCGTGCGGGTGATGTCGTTCCCCTTCGCATCCAGCACGATGAATTCCACATCGTCTTTCACCATCTGGCAAAGATGCTCCAAGGTGACGTAGCTGCTGGAGGCCGTGTTATAGAGCCGCCGGTTCGCATATTTCTTGATGACGACGGGATCGCCGTTTTCGGAATTTTTTCCCACCATTGCCATAACCCACAACGTAATTTCAAGATCATCCCGCAACGCAATATCGCAAAAGGTATTGTAGGACAACGCGCTATGCCAGCCCTTTCCGTAGAGCAGCAACTCTGGCGTGGCTCCTAAGCGGCGGATATAATTTGGTCATGGTCACACCGCCGGAAATCGACGATCTCGCCAAACGTTATCTGGACCTTTGGCAGGAACATCTCTCAGGCATGGCGGCGGACCCAGAATGGGGCGCCGCGATGACACGCCTGTTCGCGACATTCATCTCTCCGACCATGGGACCAGGCGGAGTGCCGACGGGTCTTGGTCCATTTTCCGCGGAACTTGGGGGACATACCGGCGATGCCGACCGACCAGACACCTCGAAAAGGTCCGCGCCCACTGCCGACGCACCTGCTGACGGCGGCCCTGACATACGCGAGCTCGAACGCCGCGTTGCCGTTCTCGAAGAACGGCTCGCTCAACTGGCGGATACCAGCGGCGAGGACTGACGGCTTCGCAGACGCACTCGCGGCCGCTGACCCAACCTTACTGGCAACGGCAGTCGAACGCGAAGGCCGGCGCCGGTTGTCATGTTTCCTGGATGGGATCGAAGCATATCGCCATCACCCCTATCGACGGAGTGCTAAGGAGGCTGCGGTCGTGGCGGAAGCAGGGTCGACCCGGCTTCTGCAATTCCCAGCTACGACTTCCGAGACGATAGCGTCGGTTCTCGTCGTCCCCTCCCTTGTCAATCAATCCTATGTTTTGGACTTGTCCGAGGAGAGCAGCTTCATGCGTTGGCTCGCTGCCAGGGGAGTCGAAGGCTACCTAGTCGATTGGGGACGCCCAGGAGACCTCGAACGTGGGTTTGATCTGACGGATTATGTCGCGGGGCGCCTCGACGATCTTTTCGATATCGTACGCGCGGCCTCCGACAAGCCGGTCTTTGTCTTGGGATATTGTATGGGCGGTGACTTAGCGCTTGCTCTTGCGTTGCGACGCCAAGCGGATGTCGCTGGATTGGCTGTCCTCGCAACGCCGTGGGATTTCCACGCCGAAGATGAGGCGTCGGCGCGGGGGCTGGCGGTCACGGCGCAAAGCTTCGAGGGTCAATTAACCGCTCTTGGCGAATTGTCGACCGACATACTCCAGCTGCTTTTTTGCATGTTGGATCCTCTGTTGGGATATCGGAAGTTTCAAAGCTTTGCCCGCATGGACCCCTCCTCCGCTCGAGCCGTTGATTTCGTGGCATTGGAAGATTGGTTGAACGACGGCGTTCCCCTCGTGGCGGCAGTCGCCCGAGAATGCCTTGGCGGATGGTATGGCGAAAACGACCCGGCGCGGGGAGCTTGGCACATTGACGGCAAAGCTGTCGATCCGACCAAGTTCCTCAAACCGTCTATCGCCATGATCCCGGCGCGAGACCGGATCGTGCCCCCGGCTTCCGCACAAGCGCTGGCTACCGCATTGCCGAATTGCAAAATACACACTCCACAGGCTGGACATATCGGCATGATGGCGGGCCACAATGCCGAGAGTTCCGTCTGGCAGCCTCTCGAGGCATGGTTTCGCAAAACTGTCGGTAATGTGATTTTATGACAATAGAATTGTCATTATGACTTCTCTATTGTCGTAATGACATCGATATTGATATTTTGACAATTCTATTGTCATAATGTGGTGATGAGTTCGAATCCCGATACGATGACAACGCGCCGTCCCGATCCCACTCCCGAGGGGGAAGCACTCTATGAATTGATGGTGCTCATTCCGCCGCTCTACCATCGCATGCGGGCCATCAACGGACGGAGGGGTCGGGTTTCCATCTGGTCCGATGGCATGTGGGGATTGTTGCGTAGCCTGCAACTAGACGGACCGCGCACTGTTCCGCAGATTGCCCGGGCGCGCGGGGTTGCCCGGCAGCGCATCCAAAAAATCGTCGATGAGGCTCATGCCGCCGACCTTGTCCGCTTTCGCGACAATCCGGATCACAAACGATCCCGGATCGTCGTCTTAACAAGGGAAGGCTCGAACGCGTTCGAACGGATCGATAAAGAATTGCGAGATGCGGCTCAAGAAATCGGGGACGGTTTCGATATTCGCGACTTAGATGCCGCGTTGCGGGTTCTATTTGACCTCCGCGAGAACCTGCAACCTCGGGCCCGCTGAGGAGCGAAACGACACCAATTCACTGCTTGAAATGCTTCGCCTCACTCTTTATGCTGCATTGCAGCATAATAGCCGACTGACATTTAAATTACGAGCCATGATCAGGATCGGCAGGACAATTGTCATAGGGGAAATCCAATGAAGGAAGTTGTTATTGCGGGTGCGGCACGCACACCGGTCGGCGCGTTCAATGGCGGGTTGTCGGGTGTTGCCGCGTCCTATCTCGGCACGGTTGCCATCAAGGAAGCCTTGAAGCGGGCAAAGACGGACGCGGCAGATGTCGATGAAGTTCTGCTCGGTCAAATCCTCACCGCGGGTGCCGGCCAGAACCCGGCGCGGCAAGCGGCCATCGAGGCCGGCATACCGGTCGAAGCGACGGCGGTTCAAGTCAATCAGCTTTGTGGCTCCGGCCTGCGTACGGTCGCCATGGGCATGCAGTCGATAAAGCTTGGTGATACTGACGTCGTCGTCGCTGGTGGTCAGGAAAGCATGAGCCAAGCCCCCCATTGCGCGCATCTACGCAACGGCCAGAAGATGGGCGATCTCAGCTTCATCGACACCATGATCAGGGATGGATTGTGGGATGCCTTCAACGGCTATCACATGGGCAACACGGCGGAGAACGTCGCCGAGAAATTTCAGATCACGCGTGAACAACAAGACGCATTCGCCGTGGCTTCCCAGAACAAGGCCGGGGCGGCTATGGAGAGCGGCGCATTTGCCGACGAGATCGTGCCCGTCACGATCAAGACCCGGAAGGGCGAGATTGTCATCGATACTGACGAGCACCCGAAGCCGAGCACGACAATTGAGACGCTGTCGAGCTTGCGCCCCGCGTTTCAGAAGGACGGCACGGTTACAGCGGGGAATGCGTCCGGCATCAATGACGGGGCGGCGGCCATCGTGTTGATGTCTTCGGAAGGTGCGGAGAAGCGCGGCGTGGAGCCCTTGGCGCGCATCGTCTCCTGGGCGACGGTAGGAGTTGACCCGGCGATCATGGGCACGGGGCCGATCCCGGCCTCGCAGAAAGCGCTCGAGATTGCCGGTTGGAGCACCGACGATTTGGACCTGATCGAAGCCAACGAAGCCTTCGCTGCTCAAGCTTGCGCAGTTAACAAGGGCCTCGGTTGGGATACGGAGAAAGTGAACGTCCATGGCGGCGCCATTGCGCTCGGCCATCCGATCGGCGCGTCCGGCGCGCGGGTGTTGACGACCCTGCTCTACGGGATGCAAAAGCGCGACGCCAAGAAGGGCCTCGCGACGCTCTGCATCGGCGGCGGCATGGGTGTCGCCATGTGTGTCGAGCGTATCTAGCTAATATTTCGAGCGGCGGAGCTTCTCACGAAGTTCCGCCTGCTCTGATGTTTCGACCTACTAATTGCCCTGATGGGCATACTCCCAATAGAGATCGCGGGCGAGCTGACTTACAGGGCCCGGCTGAAAATCATGGTCCTCGTATCGGATGACCGGGATGACCTTACCGTGATTACCGGTACTGAAGATTTCATCGGCAGCTAATAGATCGGCAGGCGTCATCGACCGCTCGACCACTTCCACATCCCGTCCGCGCAGTAAATTGATAACACGCTGACGGGTGATTCCGTTCAGGAATGTGCCATTCAGGATTGGCGTATGGGCCACTCCGTCGGCGACCGTGAACAGGTTCGAAGTCGCGAATTCCGCCACATTGCCGTTCGGATCAAGGACAACGGCGTTATCGAAACCCCGTGCTGCCGCTTCCTTCAACGCACGACCGGCGTTTGGGTAAAGACACGACGCCTTCGCATCCGTCATCGCTTGATCGGGCGCGGGCCGACGGCGCGTCGACAAGCAGGCCCCGAAACCGGTCGTGGGCGGCAACGGCGATTCATAGACCAACATTGCGAATTGCGTGGATTCGGGATCAGGCGCGATCCAACCTTCCTGCGCCCAGAACATCGGGCGAATGTAGAGTTCCGCGCCACTCGGAAACTTGGCGACACCGTCCAACGCGATCTCGACCATTTCGTGAGTGGAGAGGGTCGGGTTCATGGCAAAGGCACGGCAGGAAT
>JABJCS010000469.1 GCA_018665505.1 Alphaproteobacteria bacterium | reverse complement strand
GGTGCGTCAGCCGCCGTTCTCATGGAAGCGAAGGAAGCGGAGAAGCGCGGCTTGAACCCGCTTGGGTATTTTCGTGGCTTCGCCGTTGCTGGACTCGAGCCGGACGAGATGGGCATTGGGCCGATCTATGCTGTGCCGAAGCTCCTCGCGCGCAACAACTTGACCATGGATGATATTGACCTGTGGGAGCTGAATGAAGCTTTCGCCGTGCAAGTCCTGTATAGCCGCGATCAACTCGGCATTCCGAACGAAAACCTGAACGTCGATGGCGGCGCTATCTCGATTGGCCATCCCTACGGTATGAGTGGTTCTCGCATGGTCGGTCACGCGTTGATCGAGGGCAAACGTCGAGGCGCCAAGTATGTCGTTTGCACCATGTGCGTCGGCGGTGGCATGGGTGCCGCCGGACTGTTCGAGGTCGCGTAGAGCCGATCTCCGCATTTCCACACTGTTAGAATCGACGAGTCTCTTCCTCTCCCGCGTACGGAAGAGGAAGAGGCGAGGACCTTTAAGAAAATTTGGAGAAAATTATGAGTGACGAACATCTACTCGAACATGTCGAGGATAAGGTCGCGACGATTACCTTGAACCGGCCGGATGCGTTGAATGCGGTTACGCGGGATATGCTCAAAGATCTCTACGACAAGGTCGAGAAGTTCGCGGAAGACCCGGATGTCGGCGCAATTGTCCTGAAGGGCGCGGGGCGCGCTTTTTGTTCCGGCGGTGACGTGAAGTCGATGGCGGCGGGTAAGGATGCGAATGCTACCCTGGAGACGCGCGCGCAAACGCTGCGCTCTCGTATGGAAGTCTCGCGATTGCTGCACGAAGTCTCGAAGCCGACCATTGCGATGGTGCGCGGTCCGGCGGCGGGTGCGGGAATGTCCTTGGCCTTGGCTTGCGACATTCGCGTCGCGAGCGAGACCGGTAAGATCATCACGGCCTTCGCGAAAGTCGGCCTGTCGGGAGATTTCGGTGGCAGCTGGTTCCTTACCCAATTGGTGGGACCGGCCAAAGCCCGAGAACTGTATTTCCTGGCGGATGCCGTCGGCGCCGAAGAAGCGCTGTCACTCGGCCTCTTTAATCGAGTGGTGCCGGACGATCAACTCGAGGCAGAAACCATGGCGCTAGCAAGCCGCTTGGCGCATGGGCCGACGGTGACGCTTGGTTATATGAAAAAGAATTTAGACGCGGCGATTTCTCAACCTTTGGCGCAATGTCTCGATCTTGAGGCAATGCACCATGCGCGCACGAGCCAAACCGAGGACCACCGCGAAGCCGCTCAAGCATTCGTTGAGAAGCGCAAGCCTGTCTTCCAAGGGCGCTAGGATGCTCCGCCTTCGCCAAATTTGTCTTGTTGCGTCGGAGCTGGAAAAACCAGTCGCGGACTTGAAGGCAATCTTCGGTCTGGAAACGTGTTTCCATGATTCGAATGTGGCGAAGTATGGCTTGGAAAACGCTTTGCTGCCGGTGGGTACCGATTTTCTGGAAGTGGTTGCACCGTTCCAGGAAGAAACTGCAGCCGGGCGTTATCTGGACCGGCGTGGCGGTGACGGCGGGTATATGGTGATCTTGCAATGCGACGATGCCGAGGCGCGAGAGCAGTGGATGCAGGAGATCGGCGTGCGTATCGCCAACCGGCTCGACTATGGCACTTATCTTGGATTGCAATTACACCCGAAGGATACCGGCGGTGCCATTCTGGAGACCAGCACCGACCCGCGCAGTGTCGCACCGGACGGGCCCTGGCATCCTGCCGGCGACAGTTGGGAAGAGGCGGTTCGAACGGACGTCGTGCGTGCAATGAAGGCAGCGGAGCTGCAATCCGATGATCCCGGTGGGCTGGCCGCGCGTTGGGCCCAAGTGTTGAATGTGCCGTTGGGACATGATGCTCAAGGCAACCCTGCTCTGAAGCTGGAGAATGCGGACCTGCGTTTCATTCCTGCGGACGACGGTCGCGGTGAAGGGCTGGGAGGCCTGGATTTCGCAGTTGTAGATCGCGACGCCATTCTGCGCCAGGCGAGGGCGCGAGGCTGCGACGTGGCCGGAGACACGGTTACGGTATGCGGCGTACGTTTTAAATTATTGTGAGAGCAGAACATGAGCGAGAGTGAAAAG
>JABJCS010000048.1 GCA_018665505.1 Alphaproteobacteria bacterium | reverse complement strand
GCGCTTCCAACGCCACCTTCGCCTTGAACTCGGGGGAATGCTGTTTGCGTTTCGACATCTCTGATCTCCTTCTCCATGAAGACCAGCAGACTACAAATCGTAGCTTACGTCAGTGTCCGAATTCCGGGGAGTAGCTCAAAGAAGCAATTATGCGACACCGGTGGATCAAAGATCAGTGATATCGGTCACAAACTCCTTTGGATGTTTGTTGTCTGTCTTGAGCGCCCCTATATATGGTGTCCGAGGATTGCGCTCGGAAATTCTAGGGCGAAGAAATGGCACTCAAGAAAGTTGTCGGGAGGTCTCGTCGCAGACGAGCTAAAGCGGTCCTCAGGGTAGGCGTGCTTGGAAAGATCAGAGCGTATTTCTTTGCCGGCATATTAGTTCTGACGCCGGTTGCTGTTACGATCGCGTTGGCACTCTGGTTTATTGAATTTGTCGATAGCCATATTGTCCCGTTGATTCCGCATCATTGGAACCCGAATACGTATATTCAGGATTATTTAGGCATCACACTCAGTGTGCCGGGTGTCGGAGTCGTTGTTCTGGCAATTGTCATTACGCTTGTCGGTGCCTTGACCGCAGGCTTTCTCGGGCGGTTTATCGTTCGGACCGGCGAGAGAATTGTCAATCGAATGCCCGTCGTGCGCTCGATTTACAGTGCATCTAAACAAATACTAGAGACCGTCTTCCGCGATCAATCGGAGGCATTTCGAGAAGCGGTATTGGTGGAATATCCACGCCGAGATGCATGGACAATCGGTTTCATCACGGGCCAGACGACGGGCGAAGTCCAGGAGCGAACACCCGATGAAGTCGTTAATGTCTATGTGCCGACGACGCCGAACCCGACATCGGGTTTTCTCCTCTACATTCCAGTAAAAGATGTGAAGCCGCTGGATATGTCGGTAGAGGATGCGGTGAAAATGGTGATTTCTGTGGGGATGGTGACGCCGCCCTATAATCCGGACGCTGGGCGGCGCAAAGAGAGTCTTTCAACGCTTGAAAGCGATCCAGACTCGCCTGAAGCGGACAATAGCTTGGAGACTCCGTCCGAAACTTAACCGGATCGAAGGTTCAGCACCGCCGCGTCACGTTCGAACAAATAGAGCAGTACACGAAGCGATGCTCCTCGTTCCGATTGTAAATCCGGGTCGCGGTTCAGGATCAGTTTTGCATCGTCGCGTGCGGCGGCAAGTAGCTCGCCGTGCACCGCTAAATCCGCAAGGCGAAAGGCGGGGAGGCCGCTTTGCCGGGTGCCCAAAATTTCACCGCCACCTCGCAGCCGTAGGTCTTCTTCCGCGATCCGGAAGCCGTCTTCTGTCTCCCGCATAATCTTCAGGCGCGCTCGCGCTGTTTCTCCCAATGGAGCAGCGAATAGCAGTAAACACGACGAATGGTCGGAGCCACGGCCGACACGTCCGCGAAGTTGATGCAATTGAGCGAGCCCGAACCGTTCTGCATGCTCGATGATCATGACAGTGGCGTCTGGCACATCGACACCAACCTCTATCACAGTTGTTGCGACCAACACCTTCGCGTCGCCATCCGTGAATCGTTGCATTGCAGCATCTTTTTCCGCCGCTTTCATGCGACCGTGAACGACGGCGACTTGATCTCCGAAACGCGCTTTTAAATGGGCGTAGCGTTCTTCCGCTGCCGCTAGATCAATGTTTTCCGATTCCTCCACCAGCGGACAGACCCAATAGGCTTTGGCACCGTTGGACAAATGTCTATCGAGTGCATCAACGACCTCGCTCAATCTATCCAAGGGGACAGTTCTGGTGTCAATCGGCTTACGACCCGCTGGTTTCTCCCGCAATTGCGAGGCTTCCAAATCACCATACGCGGTGAGCAGCAAAGTCCGTGGAATCGGTGTGGCGGTCATCACAAGAACATCGACGCCTTTCCCCTTGGCCGCGAGATTAAGGCGTTGATGGACGCCGAAGCGGTGTTGTTCGTCGATCACCGCCACCATTAAATCCTGTAGTCGGACGGTTTCCTGGAACAATGCGTGTGTGCCAATGATAATATCGATCTCGCCGGACTCGAGTTCGTCGAGAATTTCTTTCCGCGCTTTGGCTTTCCCGCGCCCGGTTAAGACGGCGGCTTTTAAACCTATGGCCGAGACCAGCGGCTCGATGGTCGCCATATGTTGGCGCGCCAAAATTTCTGTTGGTGCCATGAGGGCGGCCTGGCCGCCGCATTCAATGGCTTCAAGCATGGCAAAGAGTGCCACAATCGTCTTGCCGCTACCGACATCGCCTTGTAGCAAACGCAACATAGCCGAAGGTTCCGCCATATCTGCGGCGATCTCGGCCAGAGCCATACGTTGTGAGCCGGTCAATTCAAATGGCAACGATTGCATCACCTGGCGGGTCAACCGTCCGTCACCTTTAATCGAACGCCCTGGGCGTTTTTTCATTTTTGCTCGGATGATCTGCAGTGCCAATTGATTGGCGAGGAGCTCGTCATACGCCAAGCGGGCGCGGACTGGTGTATCTGCCGAAAGCGCGCCTTCGCCGTCCGGCGCATGTACCGTGCGCAAGGCGTCCGCCCAATTTGGCCAATTCTGACTCCCTAGATAGGCTGCATCCTGCCATTCCGGCAGGGCTGGAAGGTCTTCGAGCGCGCCCCTAACTGCCTTTCCGAATGTCTTTAGTGTGAGTCCTTCCGTCAGCGGGTAGACCGGCTCGACCAAAGGCAGATCCTTTGCGTCCTCCGGTGCCAGCACATAATCGGGATGGGTGATTTGTGTCTCGTCACGGAAGCGATCAACCGCGCCACTGACGATTCGAAGTTCGCCTTCGGGCAAAATTCGGCGCAGATAATCCTCACGGGCATGAAAAAACACCAGAGTCAGGTCGTCGGTTCCGTCTGTGCATCGCACACGATATGGTTGGCGTTTGGTGCGTGACGGTTCATGCTTTCCCACGGTCAGGGTTAGCGTCACGATCTTGCCGGTCTCGGCTGCACCGATATGCGGTACGATGTGGCGGTCGATGATTTCGCGCGGTAGATGCCACAGGATATCAACCACGTTCGGGCCGGTCAGGCGCTCGATCAACTTGGCAATTCGCGGACCGACCCCTGTCAGTGCCGTCGACGGTCGAAACAATGGGTTGAGTATCGGTGGTCGCACAGGTAAATCCCAGGTTTTCCGCTGACGCTTGATGAGTTTACTTCAGCAGGATGGAGAGGCAACGTGAGATCACTGTTTTACCCAACCGCAAAAGCGCCATATATGCTAATCGGTAAAGGATAGGGGACCGATGGACAATCGTTCTGAAAGCATAGAGATAAAGCGGAAGAGGCTGTTGTTCCGCAGCAAGCATCGCGGCACAAAGGAAATGGATATCCTGATCGGCGGATATTATGAGAAAAACATGGAAAGTTTTTCCCCCGAGGAATTAACGGATTTCGAGGCAGTGCTCGAATACCCCGATGACGATCTGTATTCATGGGCGCTGGAGCGGGCACCTGTACCGTCGGAATTCTCATCGCCGGTCCTGCATAGCTTTATCGAAAGCGTAAAGCGTCGTGGAGACGGCT
>JABJCS010000468.1 GCA_018665505.1 Alphaproteobacteria bacterium | reverse complement strand
TGCCGATAGCCCGGACCTGGTGTGGCCTCGAAGGGAAGATGCCAGATGAAATTCCGGTGATCGGGCCAAGCGAGACTGCGCCGGATGCTTATCATGCATTCGGCTTCTGCGGTCATGGGTTCCAGTTGAGCCCTATCGTCGGCAAACTCCTTGCTGAACAGATTGTCGACGGCCACGCCTCCTTGCCGCTCGAACCATTTTCTATCAGCCGTTTTACTGATCGGCCCTAATACAAAAGATCCCTAAACCATAAGATCGAGGAAGAATAGAATATGACCGGACCCCTCACAGGCATGACCGTTATCGAAGTCTCCGCCTTCATTGCCGCACCTTATGCCGGGCTTACTTTGGCGCAGATGGGGGCCGAGGTTATCCGCATCGATCCCATTGGCGGTGGGCTCGATTATAACCGTTGGCCGG
Source organism: Alphaproteobacteria bacterium (assembly GCA_018665505.1). The sequence goes on along the minus strand of JABJCS010000468.1, from coordinate 5,680 downwards.
TGACGGATGACGGTAAGAGCCTGTATTGGGCTGGGCTGAACAAGGGCAAGAAATCCGTCACTCTGAACGTCCGTGACCCCAAGGGCCGGGAATTGGCGCACGCACTGATGACCGCGTCCGGGCCCGGAAAGGGTATCGTGGTGACGAACCTCCCTGCCCGCGGTTGGCTTGACTATGAAGGTTTGAAGGCGATGCGCGATGATCTGATTATGATCAATATCGTTGGTCGGCGCGATGGGTCGGTAGCGCTCGATTACACTGTAAACGCACGTGCTGGATTTCCCTTGATTACAGGGCCGGAAGGCTCGGAAGGTCCGGTCAATCATGTCATGCCGGTCTGGGATGTGGTTACCGCGTTAGCGGCGTCGAATGCGGTCTTGGTTGCCGACCGGCACCGCCGCGACACCGGGGAAGGGCAATATGTACGGATCGCCCTGGCGGATTCGGCTTTCGCGGTGCTCAGCCATCTTGGTTATGTGGCCGAAGCTCAGATTAACGGCACGGATCGTCCGGCAACCGGCAATCACGTGTTCGGGACGTTCGGCTGTGATTTTCCGACATCGGACAATCGCCGGGTTATGATCACCGCTTTCACGCCGCGTCATTGGTCTGCCCTTTTGGAGGCGACCGGCACCACTGAGCGTTTCGCCGTGATTGCTGCTGAGCACGGCGTTGACTTGGCGCGAGAAGAAGAGCGCTACGCTTTGAGGAATAAGATCGAAGCCGAACTGGCGCCGTGGTTCGCGGCGCGGCCAGTAGATGAAATTGGCACGGCTTTGGACGCGGTCGGTGCTTGTTGGGGGCCATACCAGAGCGTTCGCCAAGCGGTCGCTGACGATCCCGATCTCTCGACGGAAAACCCAATGTTCGAGGAAATCGACCAGCCCGGTATCGGGCGTTATCTGGCGGCAGGCTCCTTCATCGATTTCGGCGCCATTCCGCGCGATCCCGTTGTCCCGGCACCGACGCTCGGCAGCGATACCGAGAGTATTCTCGCGGAGAAGCTAGGACTGTCCGATGCCGATCTCGGAGGGTTACGCGACAGCGGTGTGATTTAGCAGCGTTCGGTCCCCGGCCGAAGAGTCGGGGCCTAGCGCGCTCGATATATCCTGCCTGCTGGGTTTCGGATAACACTGTCGCGTTTCCGGGAAAAGATTATGTGTCATCGCACGATTGGTTTCTGCTTAATCCACTTCCAAGTCGAGCTTCCAACGCTCACCATTCGAGACGACTCGCGCGGCGACTGGATCGGCAAAATGGGCAGCAAGAACCACTGTATCCGTATCGGCGCAGCGCTCGACAATATCCTGCCGCGTCTTTGCTGATTGCGGTGGATCGAAGCAATAGCGGCTGTTCCATTCCGGATAGGCGACTTGGATCGGATGGTGCATGCAGTCACCGGTAAAGACGGCGCGTCCGTCCGGTCCATCCAGATGAAGAAAGGCATGCCCGGGTGTGTGTCCCGGCGAAGATTCGATATGGATCGCATCGTCTATCCGGTGACCGTCCGTGACCATCACGGCTTGCCCCGCTTCGACCACCGGTAAGACGCTATCTTCGAAGACGTCGCGCCGGGTGTTTCCGGCACCTTCCGGCATGTCGCTCACTTCCCAATGGGCGTATTCGGTTTCGTGAAACAGATACTTGGCGTTGGGAAAGGTAGGGACCCACCGCCCATCCTCCAGCTTTGTGTTCCAGCCCACGTGGTCCACATGCAGATGCGTGCACATGACGAAGTCGACCGATTCCGGCGCGACGCCCATGCGAGTCATGTCTTCGAGGAAGGGACCATCCTTCATATGCCATGGCATGGTGTCGGGGCGATGCTTGTGATTGCCGACGCAAGTGTCGACCAAGATAGTATGCCGGGCCGTCTTGATGATGTAGCTGTGCAGGCTCATCAACAGGCGTCCGCTTTCCGCATCGACGAAATGCGGGTCGAGCCAATCTTGGCGTTCGGCCTCGAAGGCATCCGGGTTGCAATCTGGAAAGATAAAGCCGGGATAGAAGCTGGGCCCTTCGGATTTGACACAGCGCTCTACCGTCGTCTCGCCAAACCGTAGTGTTTTCATCGATGCTGCCTCCCACTCGCCAAGTTGTCTCGCCCTGCTACATTTAAGTCGGTTCCGGTTGAAGACTGGCAATAGAAAGGTTCGGCCATGACGCGCCCACCGAAATTCACGCCGCCACCCGGCGCTTGCGACAGCCACATCCATGTATACGGCGACCGGAGCCGCTTTCCGTGGAGGCCAGTGCATGGGCGTGAAATGGAACATCACTATCTCAACGGGTATATCGCGGTTCGGGATGCACTGGGCCTGTCGCGCACGGTCATCATTCAGACGCCGCATTACGGGACCGACAACCGCAGCATGTTGGCGTCGATCGCGACCCTCGGGCAAGAGCGAGCGCGTGGGATAGCGATCACCGAACCCGATATCTCCGAAGCCGAATTGAACGTGCTCCACGCGGCGGGCGTGCGCGGTTTGCGCTTTGGCATCGAGCTGGCGCGCGGCATGCGTCCGGAGCATCTCGAAGACGTGGCGGCTCGGATCGCGCCACTTGGCTGGCATATTCAGTACCGCTCGACCGAGGAAGATTTGCCCGACCTCGCGGACCGGCTCGGGCGATTGTCCGTCGATGTCGTCCTCGACCATATCGCCAGTATTCCGCCCGAGCTCGGCATGGAGCATCCGGCATTCACGGCAATGATGCGGCTGATCGATGGTGGGCAGCGTTGGGTGAAATTGTCCGCGGCGTATCAATTGTCGAAATCCGGTGCGCCGGACTACACCGACTATCGGCCGTTTGCCCGGGCATTGGTCGCGGGCGCGCCGGAGCGCATGTTGTGGGGCACCAATTGGCCTCACCCGAAAGTCGATTTCATGCCGGACGACACGGATTTATTGGAAACCATGCTCGATTGGGTCGACGACGACGCGACCCGGCAGCAGGTTCTCACTGACAACCCGGCTAAGCTTTATGGCTTCGAACCCATCGCATGAGAGCGTATTGATGAGCGACACTTCCACAAATTTCCCTGCCACCATCACGACGATGCTGGCAATTGCCGCATCCGAGAATAACGGCGCCGGTATTATCTACGAAGGCCGGAACCTCACCTATAACAGTTTGGACCGGGAATCCCGGCGGGTGGCTGCGGGCCTCAGCGCCTTGGGGATTGGGCTCGGCGACCGGGTGGCGTTCTGGCTGCCGAATACGCCGGCCTATCTCACTCTCTATTTTGCTTGTGCCCGAATTGGTGCCATCGCTGTCGCCATCAACACACGATATCGCGCCGGAGAAGTCGAAGACGTGCTGGGCCGAACCGGCGCGAAGGCGTTGATTATGTGGCCGGGATTTCGGGGTATCGATTTCCGGGGTATTCTGGAGGAAGTCGATCGCGCGGCACTCGACCGGCTGGACACTGCCATCCTCTACTCGGAAGACGGAGCGCCCAGCAGCGCACTGCCCGGTGTGACTCGGACAGTCACTTATGATTCGTTGTTCGACAGCGGCATCTGCGACACCGAAGCGTCGCGGCCCGATCTTGGCTGCAATACGTTCACCACCTCCGGCACGACGAAGGCTCCTAAGTTCGTTCTGCACGCCAATTCCAGTATGGCCGTCCACGCGGCGGAAGTCGCGCGTGACTTCGGTTACGGTGACCCGGCGACCGTCGTCCAACAGGACATGCCGCTCTGCGGCGTCTTTGGGATCACCGGTGTGTTGGCGGCCATCGCGGCGGCACGCCCGCTGGTGCTGACCGCTGCTTTCGATGCGGACCGAACGGCGGCACTTATGGCCGAGCATAAGGTCACGCATTTCGATGGCAGCGACGAGATGATCGACCGCTTGCTGCGCGCGACCGACCGCGACGACATATTCGAGCGTGTCGGCTTCGTCGGCTATGCCATTTTTAACTCCTACCTCGACGATATCGTGGAGCGGGCTGAGCGTCGCGGTTTGCACGCGGTGGGTCTTTGGGGGATGAGCGAGATGCAGGCCTTGGTTTCCCGCCGCGACCGTGACGACCCGGCCGAAATGCGCAAGAAGGGCGGCGGCCGTCTCGTCTCGCCGCGTGCGGAGGCACGGGTACGCGATCCTGAAACTGGAGAGCTTTGCGCGGACGGGGTGGCAGGAGAGTTGGAAATTCGCGGCCCGAGCCGGATGACGGAATATTTCGGCGATCCGGCGTCGACGGCGGAAGCGTTGACCGAGGACGGGTTTGTGCGGACGGGCGATTTGGCGCAGATGGAGCCTGGCGGCGGCTTTGAGTATTTGACCCGAATGGGTGACGTTTTGCGGCTCGGCGGATTTCTCGTCAGCCCGGCGGAGATCGAGGCGGAAGTGCAAGCGCATCCGTCCGTCGCCGGGGTGCAGGTCGTTTCTGCACCGTTCGGCGGCGCGGATCGGCCGATCGCCTTCATCATCCCCGAAGACGGCGTCGCGTTTGATGCTAGCCAAGTGCAAGCGCACTGCGCCGCGCGCCTCGCCAAGTATAAGGTTCCGGCGAAAGTGATGCCGCTTGATGCTTTTCCCGTGACGGAAAGCGCCAATGGTGTGAAGATTCAGCGCACGAAACTGCGCCAGATGGCAATCGATTTGTCGCAGTCTGACTAGAAACCGGGAGACCGGTAACGGCCGCGTAAAGCGAAAGTGACCGACCGAGAGTGAATGCTCTATGCTCTCATCATTAATTATTGCTTATATATGGCCTCGAATGTGCTGGCGATAGGGGATATGGGAATTGCCGTCTGACGCTCTCGAACGCAAACTCACGGCTATTATGTATGCCGATGTGGTCGGCTTCAGCCGACTGACCGGCGAAGACGAGGAAGGCACCTATCGGGTTCTCCGCGAACGTCTTGCGCGAATCTCCGAGCTGGTTTCCGCGCAAGGCGGACGGGTCGTGAAATTTATTGGCGATGCAGTGTTCGCCGAGTTCGCCAGTGTCGTTGCGGCGGTGACTTGCGGCACGGAAATTCAAGCGTACTTAGCGGAAACCAACCGGGATCTCCCGGAAGACCGCCAGATCATCTTCAGGATAGGCATCAATCTCGGCGAAGTCATCATCGACGGCGATGATCTGTTCGGCGACGGCGTCAACGTCGCCGCCCGGTTGGAAAGCCTTTCCGATCCCGGTGGCATATGTATCTCCGCCTCGGTACATCAACAAGTGGAAGGCCGGATCGACTGCGCGTTCGAGGATATGGGCGAGCAGGAAGTAAAGAATATCGCGCAGCCAGTTCGGGTCTATCGCGTACTGATGGGAACGTCAGCGCCGGCGATAGGCGCACGGAAAAAGACGCGCTCGCGGAAATCGCGAAAGACCCTAGCCGGCGCCGTCATGGGGGCCATCCTGCTGATGCTCGCGGCGGGCGGTTGGTATCTGATCGGCCCGCAATTTGGGAGTATCCAACGCGACGCCGCCGAAGTATCGCGCCCGAGCTTGGCGGTCCTGCCATTCTAAAATATCAGCGGCGACAAGGAGCAAGAGTATTTCGCCGACGGGATCACCGATGATTTGATCAATGATTTATCGAAAATCTCTGGCCTGTTGGTGATCGCCCGTAATTCGGTTGGGGCTGTCCCAGATAACTAGCCCATATTTGTTCTAACCCATTGCCTTAGCTGCGATAATTGGGCTGATGGGTCACTGTTGTTAAAACGCCACTCG
>JABJCS010000467.1 GCA_018665505.1 Alphaproteobacteria bacterium | reverse complement strand
GTTCCTGGGCAATCGGCCCCGAATTCAATTCGGCGACTGCCTTGCGTATACCCTTCATCGTCTCGATGACATTGGCGCCGACTTGTCGGGTGGCGTTGATTGCAATCGCCGGATGCCCGTTGGTCCGCACACGCGCCGTCGGCTTCTTATAGCCGTACTCGACCGTCGCGATATCGCCAACCAACACCCGCCCGATACCGCCGGTGCCGGTGGTCGGGCCGCCGGTGTCATCCGTCCGCAATACAACGTCGCGGATGGCCTCTACCGTATTGAGCTCTGCTTCAGTTCGAACGACGTATCGGCGTTTGCCTTCCTCTACATCACCGCCAGTGACGGCCACATTCGCGAGCCGTAATCGATTAAGGACCTCTGGAACAGTCAGCCCATAGCGCGCCATTTTCGGCGGATCGACGACGACCCGAATTTCCCTGGCCCCGCCACCGTAATAATTGACCGTAGAGACTCCCGGTACGCGCTCCAATCGTTCGCGGACAATATCGTCGGCGAAATCGCCATAATGATGGATCGGCGTCGTGTTGCCGTCTTGGCGGGTAAGATGAAACCACGCGATCCGGTTATCTTCCGGCCCAGCAATCTTGAGGCGTGGCTCGTCCGCCTCATCAGGATATCCGGACACTCCATCGAGCCGATTCGAGACCAGCAGGAGAGCCTTATCCATATCGGTGCCGACGGTGAACTCAAGCTTCAGACGGGCCTGGCTTTGTAATGCCCTTCCCTCGATCCGCTCTAGGCCCGACAGCCCCTTCAACTGCTCTTCTTGCAAATTGACGATCTCGCGCTCGACTTCCGCGGGTGCCGCACCGAGCCAATTCGTCTGAATATCAATCACCGGGCGGGCGACATCCGGCGCGAGTTGGATGGGAATCGTGTTCAGTGCCACCGCGCCGAACAATACCGCCATGATGACGGCCGCCATAACGGCAGTTGGCCGATCGATCGCGAATTTAATCAAATTCATGGCTCTGCTTTCCTACCGTCAATCCGACGGCGCTTCGAACGTAACCTTCTGGTCGGGCCGGAGCCCTTCGTTCCCGCGAATAACGACGATATCGCCGTCTTCCAAGCCCGACAATACGGTGAAACGTTCGCCGACGGCATCACCAATGCGAATATTGCGCGGCGTCGCCGTCTCGTCGACCACGGTAATGACAACCTTATTTCCACCACGGCTCGTCACTGCATCCTTATGCACGGTCAAGACGCGCCGCGCTCGTGCCACTGGTAATAAGACAGTGACACTCTGATTGTCTGCAATGGCTGGGCGCTCCGCACCCTCGGAACTATTCAAGGAGAACCGCACCGGTCGTGTCCGAGTTTTAGCATTCTCCGACGGTACAATCGCGCGTACCTTAGCCTGCAGGAACGTTCCGTCCGATAATTTCAAGCGAACGTCCCGCCCAACTGAAACGCCGGTCAGGCGCTCGGCCGGTACATCCGCTTCGACCTCCATTTCCCGGTCGTTTACCAGCGTGACGACTGGGTCTCCAACCGCCAGATGGGCCCCGGCCACCGCGTGACGTTGCACGACAACGCCATTGTACGGCGCTCTCACTTCCGCGTTGTACAGATCGATTGACGCGAGTTTCAAGTTCGCGCGCGCCTTAGCGACGGCCCCTTCCGCCTCGCTCACTTCGCTCCTGACCTTCGCGACTTCGTTTCGCTTATCGCTATAGCGACCTTGGGAGAAGGCCGCGGACTTCTTCAATCCGCCAATCCGTTCCATTTCGCCCAGCGTCAATTTCAACTGCGCTTGCGCAGTACGCAAAGCCGCCTCTTTCTCTCGCAACTCGGCGGCGAGCAGATCGCGATTGGCCTGAATCCGTGCCTTTACCATCCTCGAGACCACCTGTCCGGCTTCAACCCGGTCGCCAACATTGACCAGCATTTCCTTTACCGGACCGTTCGCCAACGCAGCCACGACACCATGTTGACGCGCGACGAAACGGCCGATAGCGGGAAAGGTCTGCACCACTTCCGTCTTGCGGATCTTTTCGACCACCACTTTCGTCGGCGGCTTTTCCGCAGCAGATATCGCTTGTGGACCCGCATAGGCCACAATCAGCATAAACGCGAGAAGCAATCGCTTCGTAACTTGATTGGGTACGCTCAGGAGCGCTTTTTCAGCATTGGTACATATCATCATATTTAGACGCAAAATTACATATAACTCATTAGCGACATGCAATCTCATCCGGGCCCTGCAAGTCAAATGAATTCGCGCTAACTCAGCTATTTCGCATGACGACGCAGCCACCAAGAATTATGACTCTTCTATGACGACATTTCTCTATACCCACGATTCCTGTATCGGACACGATCCAGGTCCTATGCATCCGGAATCGCCGGCAAGGCTCGAGGCCGTCACAAAAGCCCTCGCCGCCGAGGAATTTTCTGCACTTGCACGGCGCGAAGCACCCGAAGCTGATGTAGAATTGATTGCCCGCATTCATCCCCGCGAATTGATTGAACAAATCCTCGAAGCCGTACCGTCCGAGGGGCGGGTTATGATCGACGGGGATACGCATATGTCGCCTAAGACCGGCGAAGCCGCGCGGCGCGGTGTCGGCGCGCTCTGCAGTGCCGTCGATGCTGTAGTATCGGGCGATGCTGACAATGCTTTCTGCGCGGTGCGCCCACCAGGCCATCATGCAGAACCCAGCACACCAATGGGGTTTTGTATTTTCAATAACATCGCGGCCGGGGCCGAGCATGCGAGAAAGGCTCATGGGGCTGAGCGCGTCGCGGTCGTGGATTTTGATGTGCATCACGGCAACGGCACGCAAGCCATGTTCTGGGACGACGCTGGTCTCTTCTTCGCCTCAACCCATCAAATGCCGCTTTATCCTGGCTCAGGCAGCGAGACCGAACGCGGGGCTCACGATAATATCGTCAATGTCCCGCTAGCCCCTTATGCAGGTAGCGAGGAATTCCGTAGAGGTATGAGCGAGCGTGTCCTACCAGCTTTGCGATCGTTTGAACCTGAGTTCATCTTCATTTCCGCCGGTTTCGATGCCCATACCGACGACCCACTCGCCCAGCTCAATCTCGTTGAAGCCGACTATTCCTGGATCACATCCGAATTATTGGCGGTTGCAGCAGATTGTTGCGAGGGACGTGTGGTATCTACCCTTGAAGGCGGATATAACCTCGACGCACTTGCCAACAGCGTCTCGGCGCACGTAACCGCAATGATGCAGTCCTGATTCAAGAAGTATGCGGCATTCGAATTACATAGGTTTGGGCTCGTCCAAACACGCGAATTAAACTCCCGCGCAACGGAGGCGGCATGGCCAAAAACGAGATACCGGAAGATATCGCGAAGCTAAGCTTCGAAGACGCCTTACAGGCGCTTGAGGAGATCGTGAAAGGCTTGGAATCGGGCGATGTGAAGCTCGACCAGGCAATAGATAGCTACGCCCGTGGCGCGGCCCTGAAGCGGCATTGCGAAAGCAAGCTCCGGGAAGCGCAGGCCAAGATCGAAAAAATATCGCTCGATGCCGATGGGACGCCCCGAACCGAACCGGCAAACTTGGAATAGTCCCACATGGTAAGCCTTAATGATGCCCTTGCCGATACAGCGGCACAGGTAGAGAAATTTCTTGATCAATTATTGGCGGTCGAAGACGCGACGGAACATCGACTGCACGAAGCCATACGCTATGCGACGCTCGATGGCGGCAAGCGTTTGCGCCCCTTCCTCGTCATGCAAAGCGCCAGCTTATTCGGTGTTGGTGAGCGGTCCGCGTTGCGGACCGGCGCGGCGCTTGAACTCATTCATTGCTATTCGCTGGTCCATGACGACCTCCCGGCGATGGACGACGATGATTTGCGGCGCGGTAAACCGACCGTTCACAAGGAATTCGACGAAGCGACGGCGATTCTGGCGGGCGATGCTTTGCAACCGTTGGCCTTCGAAGTTCTGGCCCATCCAGAGACCCATTCCAATGCGAATGTCCGTGTTGATTTGATCGCCGCATTGGCCCGCGCGTCAGGTGCCCATGGCATGGTCGGTGGCCAGATGATCGATTTGCAGGCGGAAACCGAGACGTTCGATATTGGGCAAATCACCCGTCTACAGCGACTTAAAACCGGCGAATTAATCGCTTATGCCTGCGAAGCGGGCGCCATATTGGGACAAGCGCCGAATAAGGCTCATGAAGCCTTACGCGGATATGCCCATGATCTGGGCCTCGCGTTTCAAATTGCGGATGATTTATTGGACGTCGAAGGAAGCGTCGAGGAAGTCGGCAAAGCCGTGAATAAGGATGAAGACGCCGGGAAAGCCACCTTTGTTTCGATTCTAGGGGTCGAACGGGCACGCTCCCAAGCGAATCGGCTGGCGGACCAAGCCATTGCACATTTAGCGCTTTTTGGGGATAAAGCGGACCTACTGTGCCAAGCAGCGAAATTCGTCGTCGAGCGGAAGAGCTAAAGGATAAGAAGACTGCGAGAGAGCGCGCAGATATTTGGAGGACACCTTGGAAGAGTCGAAGACGCCGTTACTGGACGGCATAGAGTATCCGTCTGATTTGCGCGAGCTGCCGGAGAGCGAGATGCGCCAGTTGGC
>JABJCS010000466.1 GCA_018665505.1 Alphaproteobacteria bacterium | reverse complement strand
GTGCAGGTTGGCGATCCCTTCACCGAGAAATTGCTGCTGGAGGCCTGTCTTGAGTTGATGACAACCGATTCGATCATCGCAATCCAGGATATGGGAGCCGCGGGCCTCACCTGCTCGTCCGTCGAAATGGCGGATAAGGGCGGTGTCGGCATCGAGCTCGACTTGGATGCCGTGCCGGCCCGCGAAGACGCGATGACGCCGTATGAGCTGATGTTGTCCGAAAGCCAGGAACGCATGCTCATGGTGTTGAAGCCGGAGGCGGAAGATGCCGCGCGCCGCATCTTCGAGAAGTGGGAGCTGGATTTCGCCGTCGTCGGTCGCATCACCGATTCTGGTGCCCTTGTGGTGAAGGAAAAAGGCGAGACCGTCGTCGATATCCCCGTCGCCCCCCTGGTCGAAGCCTCGCCGGAATACGACCGGCCCTATGACGAAATTCCGGCGCCCGCGACCATCCGCGCGGAGAATGTCCCCGGCACCGACGATATCCCAGCAACGTTGACCAAGATCATGTCGTCTCCGGACATGTGTTCCAAACGCTGGATTTGGGAGCAATACGACCACATGGTGATGGCCGACACCGTGCAGCGTCCGGGCGGCGATGCTGCCGTGGTCCGCATTCACGGCAGCCAACAGGGATTGGCAGTCACCACGGACTGCACACCGAGATACTGCAAGACCCACCCCGAAAGCGGTGGCCGTCAGGCGGTCGTCGAAGCCTGGCGGAACCTCACCGCCGTAGGCGCCACTCCGCTCGCATTGACGAACAATCTGAATTTCGGCAATCCCGAACGCCGCCCGATCATGGGGCAGTTTGTCGGCTGCGTGAAAGGCATCGGCGCGGCGGCGGCGGCGCTCGAATTCCCGGTCGTCTCGGGCAATGTTTCGCTCTATAACGAGACCAACGGCGAAGCCATCCTACCGACCCCCGTCATCGGTGGCGTCGGACATATCCCGGACATCTCGCAAATCGTCGGCATGGCATTGCCGGGTGCGAATCAATCGATCGTGTTGATCGGTGAGACACAGGGTTGGCTCGGCTCCTCGATCTATTTGCGCGAAATTTGTAATGGCGAAGAAGGAGCTCCTCCCCAAGTCGATCTGGAGGCGGAGCGCCGTAACGGCAACCTCGTGCGCGAGGCAATTCGATCCGGTGTCATAACCGCATGTCACGATCTGAGCGACGGCGGTCTTTTGGTTGGATTGGCGGAAATGGCCCTAGCCGGAAAATTGGGCGCGGAAATTGACGCAGTCCCCGAAATGGCATCGCACGCTTGGTATTTCGGCGAGGATCAGGCGCGCTATCTTTGCATTACCGATGCGCCCGAAGCCTTACTGTCAAAAGCGAAAGCAGCAAACGTTACGGCTCTAATTCTGGGAAGGACCGGCGGCGACACGTTGAAATTGCCGGGCGGCATTACCATATGCCTCGACAGTTTACGGGAAGCGCACGAAGGTTGGCTGCCCGGATATATGGCGACGGCGTAAAGGGGACAATCAACATGCCGATGAGCGCAGTAGATATCGAGCAAATGATCAAGGAAGCGATTCCGGACGCAGAAGTCCGGATCGACGACTTACGCGGCGATGGCGACCATTACGCGGCTTTCATCAGCTCGGCCGCCTTCAGCGGAAAGACACGGGTGCAACAGCATCAAATGGTGTATGCTGCCCTGCAAGGACGTATGGGCAACGAACTGCACGCCCTGGCATTGCAGACTTCTGCACCAGAGGACGGCTAGAGCGGCAGATTGGGACAAGAGGACATTGAAATGAGTGACAATCCAGTTTTCGAACGTATCAAAGACGAAGTCGATTCCAGTGAAGTCGTACTGTTCATGAAAGGCTCGCCGGTTTTCCCGCAATGCGGTTTTTCCGCGGCGGTCGTGCAGGCGCTGACCCTAATGGGCGTAAAGTTCAAAGGCATCGACGTGCTGCAGGATTCGGAAATTCGTGACGGCATCAAGCAATTCGCGAATTGGCCGACCATTCCGCAGCTTTACGTCAAAGGCGAGTTCGTCGGCGGTTGCGACATTAT
>JABJCS010000465.1 GCA_018665505.1 Alphaproteobacteria bacterium | reverse complement strand
TTGGAGAAACTATCGGTTCGCTTCCCGCCGGACGTGGAATACAAGATTCTCTACGACACGACGTCGGCGGTGCGGGCCTCGATCCAAGAAGTCGTCGAGACGATGTTCATTACCTTCGTTCTCGTGGTTGCGGTGACCTTCCTGTTTCTGGCGGATTGGCGCGCCACAGTGATCCCGACCTTGGCGATACCGGTCTCCTTGATCGGGACCTTCGCGGTGCTTTTCGCGTTTGGGTTCACCATCAATATGATCACTCTCTTCGCGCTGATCCTAGCGATTGGCGTGGTTGTCGACGATAGCATCGTTGTTGTTGAGAACGTGCAGCGCATCATGGCTGAGGAGGGCTTGGCGGCCCGTGACGCCACCTTGAAAGCGATGCGGGAGATTACCGGCCCGGTGGTTGCGACGACGCTCGTACTCCTCGCGGTATTCGTGCCGGTTGCATTCATGCCGGGCGTGACCGGACAGCTCTATCAGCAATTCTCGGTCACCATCTGTGTCGCTGTGGTGTTCTCCTCGGTGATGGCACTGACATTGGCGCCCGCCTTGACGTCGATCCTGTTCAAACGGGAAGAGGTGGAATTGAAAGGCCCGCTCAAACTATTCTCCAATGCGGTAGATAGAACCCGCAACGGGTATGTGCGGGTGGTCGCGTTGATGCTGCGACGCTTGGTCTTCACGTTGGTTGTCTTCGGGCTCTTCATCGGAGCGGCTGCGGTGATGTTCAAGAACGTGCCAAACGGATTTTGCCGCTGGAAGACAAGGGAGTCCTTTTCGCCGATGTGAAATTGCCGGATGGCGCGTCTTTGCAGCGAACAGAAGAAGTAGTCGCCCGCATCGTAGACATGGCGAAGGCGTCGGATGGTGTCGCAGATGTTATCTCCGTCTCCGGTTTCAGTATTATTGGTGGGAACGCGTCGAATGTGGCGCTGGTCATCGCGATACTTGATCCCTGGGACGAGAGAACCGCGTCAAACCTAGCTTGGTACCGCATTCTCGGTGTGCTGAATCAGAAACTGGCGACAATTCCGGAAGCCAACGCCTTTGCGTTCCCGGTACCGCCGATCAGTGGGCTTGGAAATAGCGGTGGTGTCGAGGCGGAGTTGCAAGATATCACGGGCGGTAGCCCGCAGGAATTGGCATCGGTCGCGAGCAGTTTCATTTTTCACCTGAACCAACTGCCCGAGGTCGCCCGAGGATTCACGACTTATTCAGCGAATGTGCCCCAATTATTCATGGATGTGCAGCGCGAGAAGGCGCAGGTGCTCGGCGTCTCGCTGGCGGAGATCTTCACGACCTTACAGGCGAATTTCGGTTCGTCCTATATCAACGACTTTAATTTGAACGGTAAGGTCTACCGGGTAAAAATTCAGGCGGAAGCGGAGTTCCGCTCAGCGATCGAAGATATCAATCGGCTCTATGTGCGGAATTCCGGGGGCGAGATGGTGCCGCTGCGAACCTTGGTCACCGTCACACCGATCCTCGGCCCACTTAGTATCAAGCGTTATAATCAATTCCAGAGCGCGAATATCAACGTGTCCGCCACGCAGGGTGTCAGTACCGGTGAGGTGATCGCCGCGATGGAGAAGGCGGCCGCGGATAAATTACCGGAAGGCTACCAACTGACCTGGACCGGAACCGCGCTGCAAGAATTGGAAGCGGGTGCCCTGGTCGTGGCCATCTTTGCCCTGGCTATTGTCTTCGCCTATATGTTTTTGGTCGCGCAATATGAAAGCTGGACGACACCGATGTCAGTGGTCTTGTCGACTGTCATTGCCATGTTCGGCGCGTTGATGCCGATCATGTTATTGCCCTTCCTGACGTTTAATCTCTATGCGCAGATCGGTATTGTGATGCTGATCGGGCTGTCGGCGAAAAGCGCCATTCTGATCGTTGAGTTCGCGAAGGTACGTCGCGAGACAGGGCTGAGCACGGACGAGGCGGCGCTTGAGGCCGCCCGGTTGCGCTTTCGTGCGGTGATGATGACGGCGCTGTCCTTCATCTTGGGCGTCTCGCCGTTGGTGATCTCTTCCGGCGCTGGGGCCGCGAGCCGGGTGTCGGTCGGCTTCGTCGTGTTCTTCGGTATGGTTGCCGCGACCTTTATCGGAACCTTCTTCATTCCGCCGCTCTATGCTGCAATTCAGCGCGTGCGGGAATTGCGTCCGGCCTCCGGTCCTCAGTAGCGCCGTTTAGATGCGACGCTCGACGATTGACGGCGGGCGACCATATCCATTTGCAACAGGGCATTGCCCGATCACCGACAGGATATCGCCATGACCACGATTGAATTCTTCTTCGACTATTCGAGCCCTTGGACCTATCTCGCCTACGACCGGATCGAGGCGTTTTGCGAGAAAAACAAAGCGGAACTGGTCTGGAAGCCGTTCCTGGTTGGTGGTGTTTTCAACAAAGTGAACCCGAGCGTCTACCAGCGCCGCGAGAACCCAGTCCCGCCGAAAGATAACTATTACCGCAAGGACATGCACGATTGGGCCCGCATGCAGGGGATCGACTTGATCAAGCCGAGCATCTTTCCGCTTAACAGCGTGAAAGCGCTGCGCGGGGCTTTCGTCGCCATCGACGAGGGAAAGATTTCTG
>JABJCS010000464.1 GCA_018665505.1 Alphaproteobacteria bacterium | reverse complement strand
TATCTTCCTGACGTCGACGATTTTACCACTCACGGCAGCCGCCGCAGCCATCGCGGGACTGGCAAGATGGGTGCGGGCACCGGGGCCTTGCCGGTTTTCGAAATTCCGGTTGGAAGTCGAGACGCATCTTGTTGACGGCGAGACCAAATCGTCACCCAACGCACAACACAGCGAACATGCTGATTCATGCCACTCGAATCCGGCATCCATAAATATCCGATCGAGCCCTTCGGCTTCGGCTTCCCGTTTGATCGACGCCGACCCCGGTACCACCATCGCCTTCACGCCATCGGGTACGTGGCGGCCTTTAGCCACTGCCGCGGCAGACCGCAAATCCTCGATCCGGCTATTCGTGCAGGACCCGATGAAGACCCGGTCAATCGCAAGCCCATCCATCGCGGTGCCCGGCGTGAGCCCCATATAACCGAGCGCCCGTTCTTTATATATCCGCCGCTCGGCATCGTCGATTTCGGCCGGATCGGGCACGACGCCCGTAACGGTAATCGCATCCTCGGGACTGGTGCCCCAGGTGACGGTCGGCGCAATCTCACTACCGTCGATCAGCACTTCCGTATCGAAGACCGCATCGTCGTCGGAAAAGAGTGTGCGCCAATGCGCGATGGCGGTCTCCAACTCATCGCCCTGCGGGGCGAAGGGCCGACCCGAGACATATTCAATCGTCTTCTCATCGGGTGCCACCATTCCGGTGCGCGCGCCCAACTCGATGGACATATTACAAAGCGTCAGTCGTGCCTCGATCGGCAATGCGCGAACAACCTCGCCCGCATACTCGACCGCATGACCGACACCGCCCGCCGCGCCAACCGTGCCGATAATATGTAAAATCAAATCCTTTGCGGTGACCCCCTCGCCCAATTCTCCGGAGACGGTAATCCGCATGCGCTTCGGTTTGACGAATTTGAGTGTTTGGGTCGCCATGATGTGCTCGACATCACTGGTGCCGACACCGATCGAGAGCGAGCCGATCCCGCCCACCGTGCAGGTATGGCTGTCACCGCAGGCCAACGTCGCACCCGGCAAGGCAATGCCGAGTTCCGGTGCGACGACATGGACGATACCTTGCTGCGCGTCGGTAAGGTCGAAATTACGTATGCCTTCTCGACCCGTGGCCTTGCGGAGAGCTTCGAGAAAGACCTTCCCCATCTCCAGCGTTGTCTCATCTCGGCCCGGAGTCGTGGCGACCACGTGATCTTCCGTCGCGGCCGTCAGTTCCGGATTGCGCACGGACCTACCTTTCGCCTCAAGAGCAGCGAAGGCCTGCGGCGCTGTGAAGTCGTGCAGAATGTGGCGATCGACGTGCAACAATGTCTTACCGTCCGGCAAGATACAGATTGTGTGCTCATCCCAAATCTTATCGAAAAGTGTTTTTCCCATGATAATCGAGCATATGGCAGAAGGTGCGCCCGGCAAGCGCCCCCACCCTAATCCTCTCCCGCATGCGGGGGAGGATTAGGATGGGGGCAACTTAAATGACCGGTAACTCCGGAGTCGCCCGCCGCGACAGTAGGTGCGGCCCTTCTTCCCGGATGACGATGTTCTCCTCATGCACCATCGCCTTACCCGGCGCATAGGTCATTCCGGGCTCCAACGTGATGACCATGCCCGGCTGCAGAACTGTATCGTCCCAGGCCGTATTGGAGGGCCATTCGGTAAGCTGACTACCGAGCCCATGCCCGAGCCGACCCACATCATTGCCGAGTGCGCCGCCCGCTTCCATCACCGCGTTCATGGCATGGAATAGATCGGCACAGGTCGCGCCCGGCCGCGCCGTCGCGAGGCCCGCGTCCGTTGCTGCGTAGACCACCTCATAGGCATGGCGGCTGGCATCGTCCGCATGGCCTATGGCGAAGTTCCGGTCGAAATCGCTGAAATACCCATCGAACACTGATCCCGTATCGAGGATCAACACATCACCGTCCGCCAAGGGCCGGTCCGTCGGCGGCGAGATGATATCCCCATAACCGCCAGGCCCCGCCCCACCGACAAGATACGGCACGTCGTCAGCACCCGCCTGCAACGCTTCGATCCGATAGCGGCGGAACACCTCGACCTCGGTCATCCCGGCAGCGAGCCAGCCTGGCATCCCCTCAAAGACACCCGAAACAATCCCGCAAATATGGGCGATCTTGTCGATCTCCGCTTCCGACTTCACCATGCGCAACTGCCGC
>JABJCS010000463.1 GCA_018665505.1 Alphaproteobacteria bacterium | reverse complement strand
TGCCGATATTGGCGGCACGCTCGACCGCTGGGCGACCGCCGACTCGTTTGAACCAGGCGCGAAGATTGGCGAATTCCTTTAGATCGATCCCATACGCCTTGTAGCCGCGAATCCAAGGCCAACACGCCATATCGGCGATGGAGAAATCGCCGGCCAAGAAATCCCGATCTGCGAGCCGTCCGTTCATGACCCCGTAGAGACGTATGACTTCGTTCGTATAGCGTTCGACGGCATAGTCGATCTTGTCGGCTTTGTAATTGCGGAAATGCGCCGCCTGTCCCGCCATCGGGCCAAGACCGCCCATTTGCCAGAACAGCCACTGCTCGACGTCGGTTCGCGCGCGTTGTTCCGCCGGATAGAATTGACCGGTTTTGCTTCCGAGATACTGTAGGATCGCCCCTGATTCAAATATCGAAATTGGCTCACCGCCAGGGCCGTCGGGATCAACGATGGCGGGCATCCGTCCGTTCGGAGAAATCTTCAGGAAATCCGGCTCGAACTGCTCCTTTTGCGAAAGATCGACATAGGAGATGTTATAGGGAAGATCGCACTCTTCGAGCATCAAGGTGATCTTCCAACCATTGGGAGTTGGCCAGAAATAGAGATCGATGGGCGCCATGACGGTTATGTCCTTCTGCAATGCCTTCACAATAGATAGGGGCGCGTGGCTGCGCTTCCAATTTGTTGCTACTGATTTTTGCGGAGAAGTCCGCCGAGAAGGTGAATTAGTATTGCTATGTGTCGCTTCATCCGAGTCCCGATCTAAATTCGTATCGAGGTGAGGACAGGGTGATACGGTGGGCGAGTTAATTGGCTCGCTTGTTCGCCCTTGCACTCGGCTGATACGATTTCGCTGTTCCACTCCAGGGAGAGGCTGATGACCGAGCCGCTGAATTTGCTCGACCCCAAACATTACGAAGCCGTGCGCCGGCCCGCCGCAGAGGCTACACCGTTGCCCAATTGGTGTTACACATCGGCGGGCTGGTACGCGCTCGAGGTGGAACGAGTGTTCATGAAGGTCTGGAACTATGTGGGCCATGAGAGCCGTATTCCAGAGCCGGGTGATTTCTTTACCGTCGAAATTACCGGGGCGCCGGTCATTGTTATTCGCGGTGATGACGGTGAAATTCGGGCCTTTCACAATTCCTGCCGCCATCGCGGGTCACGGATCGCGTCGGGCGAGGGCAATTGCAAGGCGCTGACCTGCCCGTACCATACCTGGACTTATGGCCGTGACGGAGCACTGCTTGCGACACCGCTGATCGAGGAAGACGAGCACCTGCGGTACGCCGATTTGGGACTATTGCCGGTGCGCTTGGAGCGGTGGGCTGGGTTTCTTTTTGTAAATTTCGACGATACCGCCGCACCTCTAATGGAATGGCTCGGCGACTTGCCCGAAACCTGCAAATCCTATGCACCGGAGACGTTGGTCTGTACCCGGCGCAAGGTCTATGAGGGCGTGCAAGCCAACTGGAAAACTCATTTCGAAAATTTCAACGATTCGCTCCATATCCCCTTCATTCACGGCGGCACGTTGAACCGCCAGAACGTCTCTGGTCGAGCACGGCGCACGCATGAGGAATTCGACGGTCAATGTGTCGTCCATTTCACTCAACATAAGGGCAGCCGTGGATTGCTGGAGGGTGAGAGCGGATTTCCCACCATCGACAGTCTAGAAGGCCGCTACCAGGAAGGCACTTGGTATCCGTGCATTCTGCCGTCGACGATGATGGCCTGGACCATCGACTGCATGTTCCTGTTCGAACTCTGGCCGACGGGACCGGAAAGCGTCGATGTCGCGATCGCATCCTTCTTCCCGAAGGACCGGACGACGCGGCCGGACTTCGATGAATTGGCGGAAGGCTATTACCGGCGCCTGGATGTGATCCTGCCGGAGGACAATGACGCCGTGGAACAGCAGCAAAAGGGATTGCGCTCCCCGGTCTCCGCCGCGTCGCGCTACACGCATATGGAAACTCTCTGTCACGCTTTTGATAATTGGGTGCTCGACCGGGTTTTGGATTAAGGGGGGATAGTATCATGCATGATTTGGTAATTAAGAACGCGGTCATTGTGGATGGATTGGGGACACCTTCTTACGCGGGTGACCTCGCGGTCAGTGACGGGCGCATCGCTGCCTTGGGAGATGCCGTGGGAGAGGGGCGTGAGACCGTGGACGCGGAGGGACTGACCCTGGCGCCCGGTATTATCGATCTGCACACGCATTTTGACGCTCAATTGACCTGGGACCCCTACGCGACGCCGTCCAATCGCCTCGGCGTGACGACGGTCGTCATCGGCAATTGCGGGTTCACCATCGCACCCTGTAAGCCGCAGGACCGCGAGCGCATTTTGAAAAACCTAACCCATGTCGAAGGCATGTCTCTCGACGCCATGCTCGAAGGGATCGATTGGGATTTCGAAACCTTTCCGGATTACATGAATTCGTTGGAACGCCGCGGCTTGGTGCCGAACGTCGCGGCTTTTTGCGGTCACTCCTCTGTCCGCACCTGGGTGCTGGGCGCGGAGGCCTCTGACCGTGTGGCCAGTGCCGATGAAGTAGCAGAGATGAAACGCCTCTTGCTGGAAGCCCTGGATGCGGGCGCTTGTGGGTTCGCTACATCGACGCTTGAGCAACATAACGGTCATGCGGGTATTCCAATGCCGTCGCGTCTCGCGGACGAGCACGAGATGTTCGAATTGACCGGTGCTCTTGGTGAGGCCGGTAAGGGCGCCTTCATGCTGACCAAGGGGATGAAGACGACGGTGCCGTGGCTCGAAGAAATCTCGGCGAGGAATGGCCGCCCGGTCATGATCGCCGCGATGTTTGTCGATCCTGGCGACCCTGAGCGCGTCTTCCGAGAAATCGGCGAGATCGAAACCGCGCGCGAGCGGGGACGGGAGCTGTGGTCGCAGGTTGGCTGTTTTCCGCTCGGCATGGAATTCACTTTGGAGCATCCCTATCCGTTGGAGGCGCTGATCAATTGGCGCCCCGCCATCGAGGCAGAAGGGACTGAAGCCTTTAAACGTGTTCTCGCCGATCCGTCCTTCCGTCAGGCATTAAAGGACGAGATGCACACGACTGGGGTGCCCAATCGGTTCTCCTCGAACAATTGGGACTACATGACGATCATGTCGGTTGGGAAGGCCGAGCACGCGGATCTGGTCGGCAAGATTGTCGGCAAACTCGCGCGCGACGCCGGGAAGGATCCGTGGGACTGGTTCCTTGATTTCGGGCTCGCCGACGATCTGCAGGCGGAGTTCGAATGCCTCCTGTTCAATGTGGACGAAGACCGTGTCGTTGATCTGTTACGCCATCCGGCAGCGGCGGTAACACTCTCCGATGCTGGGGCGCATCTCTCGTTCCTGTGCGATGCCGGGTTCGGCCTGCATTTGATGGGGCATTGGGCGCGCGACCGGGGGGATATGACACTTGAATACGCGGTGCAGGCGCTGACCTCTCGGGCGGCAGACATTTACCGGATCAAGGATCGCGGCCGTCTCTCCGTCGGCGCTTGGGCGGATATGATTCTGTTCGATCCCAAGACAGTGGGACGCGGCGAGAAACGCCGGGTGCAGGATTTGCCGGCCGGTGCCACGCGGGTCGATACACCCGCTGTCGGATTGCACGGTGTATGGGTGAATGGTGTGCGGACCGTCGACGATCAGGGCGATAATCTGCGCGATTGCGGCAGGCCGGGACAGTTGCTGCGAGATTTCGCTGACGCTTGATTCGGACACGGCGCAATAATGAAAAGAAACGGAGATAAACATGGGTAAATTGGACGGTAAGGTCGCGATCATCACCGGCGGTTCCGGTGGGATTGGCAAAGCTGCGGCGAAGCTTTTCGCGGCTGAGGGCGGCAAGGTCATGCTCGTCGATATCGACGGCGACGCTTTACGGGGCGTGGTGTCGGAGATCGGTGAGGAAAATGCAACGCATATGGTCGCGAACGTTGCCGACCCAGCAGAGAGTGAAGCCTTTGTCGCCGCCACCGTCGAACGCTTCGGCGGCGTAGATATCGCGATCCTCAACGCCGGGATTGAAGGCCAGATTACCTCCATAGTCGATTATCCCCTGGAGATGTTCGACAAGGTGATCGACGTCAATGTGCGGGGGGTCTTCCTCGGCCTCAAATCGATTTTGCCGGTGATGAGCAAGGGCGGCGGCGGTAGCATCGTGATTACGTCGTCGACGGCGGGTATTCGTGCGGTCGGCGGCATGTCCGCCTATGTGACGTCGAAGCACGCGGTAATCGGCTTGATGCGGACGGCGGCGATGGAAGGGGCACCCGACGATATCCGGGTCAATACGGTGAACCCTTCCCCCATCGACACGCGGATGATGTCGTCAATTGAGGAACAGGCGGGATTGCCGACCGGCGACCGCTCGAACCGGCCGATGGCCCGGCACACACCTTTGCAGCGTTACGGCGAGCCGGAAGAAGTTGCGAAATTGATGCTGTTCCTCGGTTCCGACGACAGCTCGTTCTGTACTGGCGGCGTGTACATGGTCGATGGTGGTGTTTCCGCCGGACGGGTTAGCCGGTAGTCGCTAGGGTCGCTCGAAGGTCATCGACGCCCATAGGCTGACCCAGTGGACGCCGTCATCCGGTGCTGGTTCAATCAGATGTACTGCGTTGAGTAACCATGCACCCGAAGTCGGTAGCGGAATCATCGCCCGGCCATCCTTATCCGTGCGCCGTTTTTGCAAGGCTTCAGGGTTGGATTTCTCGAAGGCGATGATCAAGATATCCTCAATCGGCTTTCCTTCATAGAACAGGCGCACGGGCAATTCTTCACCCGAGGTCAATCCGTAGGGATTGCGCTCCGCGACCAGTTCCAGTGGCATGTCGGTGAAGCGGTCCTCGCCATGGCGTTGCCGCCTACATTCAATAGGAGCTTCGCCGCCCGGTAATAGCGCTCGTCGATACCGGTCTCCGGTTTCCCGGCAGCCCGGTGCCGGGCAAGGATTTTATCCGATCCCGTATCCCCGAGAAACTTTTCGAACTTGGCCATCTTTTCATAATTGAGATCGAAAAATTTTGAGTGATAGGCGAGGATCGCTAAACGTTC
>JABJCS010000462.1 GCA_018665505.1 Alphaproteobacteria bacterium | reverse complement strand
TGGCTCGATATGATAGACAATTCTATCGTCTCGGCATTGACGCAAGGCGTTGGCGCGCATCTCACCAATGAAGAAAAACGGGCGCATTTAGCCGACATCCGCCGCGACCATCTGCTCGACGACATCGTGGTGCAGGAAATTCTACCGCCCGAACACTAACTTCTTCCGAAACGCTCGGTCGCGTTTCAAATGCCATTCTCGGCTCATGGCATCGTGGCGATTTCGGTAGCGTTCGGCATAGAGGAGTTCCCACTGCCGACCCCGGGTAGAGCGTGCGCCGTCCCCCGCGTTATGTCGGCCGAGGCGGCGCTCCAAGTCGGTCGTCCAGCCGACGTAAGTTCGATATCCGCCCTTACCGGATGCCCCCAAGACATAGACATAACACGCGGTCGTCGGCTGCCTCATCAATCGAAATCGCGTGCCTTGCCGCGCGTCTTCTTGACCGCGCTGCGGCGTTTCTTAGCACCGATGCGGCGCTCTTTGGCACCGCGGCTCGGTTTGGTCGGGCGACGGCGGCGCGGCGGTGTCGCCGCTTCTCGGAGGAGCTCGACCAACCGTTCCAGCGCATCCTCGCGGTTGCGCTCCTGGCTACGGAAACGTTCAGCCGAAATGATAATGATGCCATCCTGCGTCATTCGCCGTCCGGCGAGAGACCGCAGACGATAGAACGTTGACGGATTCAGGTTCGGCGAGCGCTGTGCGTCGAAACGCAATTGCACCGCCGTCGACACTTTGTTGACGTTCTGACCACCAGGGCCGGAGGCGCGCACGAAGCGCTCCTCCAATTCATCTTCGGATATCGAGATATGCTCCGTCACGGGGATCAACGGACGAACTCCTTTTGTCCCCGCGCGGCGCGGGACGATCAGCCCAGTCGGTTTACCCCGTCGAAAGCGGCCGCCTTATAGCACTCCGCCAAGGTCGGGTAGTTGAAGACCGTATTAATGAAATAATCGATGGTGCCACCCATCGCGAGCACCGCCTGGCCGATATGGATCAGCTCGCTGGCACCTTCACCGATAATACAGACACCCAATAATTTGCGGGATTCCGCATCGAATATCAGCTTCAGCATGCCCGAAGAATCACCCATTATCGTACCCCGAGCGATCTCGCGGTATTCGGCTTTACCAACCTCATAGTGGACGCCCTCTTCGGTGAGTTCCTCTTCACCCTTTCCGACCATCGAAATTTCCGGAATGGCATAAATGCCGTAGGGGAAGAGCTCAGGCATACTCTCCATCGGTGCGCCGAACGCATGGCAAGCCGAGAGCCGCCCCTGTTCGCTGGACGTAGAGGCGAGACTGGGAAAGCCGATCACATCGCCGACTGCATAAATGTTCTCGGCTGCGGTCTGAAAAAATTCGTTGACGGAAATCCGACCGCGAGAATCCGCGTCGAGACTGGCAGCTTCCAAATTCAGCCCGTCGGTCGCTCCCTGACGTCCGATACTGTACAGCGCCTTATCGGCGAAAATCTGTTTTCCGCTCTTGAGCTTGATGCGGACGTGTTGGCCCCGGTCGTCCTCGACCGTCTCGAGCCCCGTCACTTCCTCTGCCATGCGCAAGGTGACCCGGTTACGACGCATATTGTAGACCAAGGAATCGATCACTTCCGCATCGACGAATTCCAACAAGCGCGGGCGCGCATCGACCAAAGTGACCCGCACGCCGAGGATCGCGAAGATCGTCGCGAACTCGACACCGATCACGCCCCCGCCGATGATCGCCATGGTGCGCGGCAGGTCCTCCAGATCGAGCATTTCGTCACTGGTGAAAATTCGTTGCCCATCGAAGGGGATATGCGTATCGCGCGCCGCGTTCGTCCCCGTCGCGACGACGATCTTATCCGCCGTGATCTGTTGTTGTTGCGAGCCCGGTGAATCGAGGCGAATGGTGTGTGCGTCTACAAAGCTCGCATGCGCCACATGCAATTCGATGCTGTTCCGCAGTAACTGATGGCGGACGACATCCATTTCCGTCCGGATCACATAGTCGGTCCGATGTAATAGATCGGCCATGGTGATCTTCTCTTTTACCGAGTAGGAGGCGCCGTACACATTGCGCTCCTTGTAACCGGACAAATAGAGTGCTGCTTCCCGCAGCGTCTTGCTGGGTATCGTACCTTTGGCAATGCAAACGCCACCGACGACACCGCCAGCTTCGGCGATGGCAACGCGCTTGCCTAATTTCGCCGCTTGTACTGCAGCACGCTGTCCGCCAGGACCAGATCCAATAACGAAGAGATCGTAATCGTACATCATTCA
>JABJCS010000461.1 GCA_018665505.1 Alphaproteobacteria bacterium | reverse complement strand
TCGCTGCTCATCGCATTCTACTCCGCTGCCGCGGCACCTTCTAAGTAGGGGTTGGGGTACCCAAGTTCGGCCAAAACCGTGATTTCAATGCCTTCCATTGCCGCCGCTTGATCCGCGTCCTGGTGATCGTGACCCAGCAGATGCAGCAAACCGTGCGCGGTCAGATGGGAGACATGAGCCTCCAGTGTTTTAGCATCGCGCTCCGCTTCCCGGATCACGGTTTCACATGCCAGTACTACATCGCCTAAATGAATTGGACCGCCCGGCGAAATCGGCTCACCCATCGGAAAGGCCAAGACGTTTGTCGCTTGATCCTTACCCCGATGCTCCCTGTTCAATGAGCGGATCGCCGCGTCGTCGCTCATTAACAGACTTACTTCACCATCGGTGGCGATATCCACACTCGCCCAAGCGTGTTCGGCCGCGCAACGCACTATTTTCTCGACATTCGGCAGCATCTCGCACCATTGCGGCGATACCATGGTCAATTCGATTTCAAGCTTGCCGGCCATGGTTCAGCGGCGCTCGTTCGTTGGGTTTCGTGCTTCATAAGCCCGCACGATTCGGGCTACCAAATCGTGGCGCACGACATCGGCGTCGGTAAACCGGATGAAGCACGCTCCTTCGACATCTTTCAGAACCTCCACCGCGTCACTGAGGCCGGACTGGATGCCTGACGGCAGATCGACTTGGCTGAGATCGCCAGTCACGACCATACGGCTATTCTCACCCAATCGGGTTAAGAACATCTTCATCTGCATCCGCGTGGTATTCTGCGCCTCGTCGAGAATGACAAACGCATTCGATAAGGTGCGCCCCCGCATAAACGCCAGCGGGGCGATTTCGATCTCGCCGGATTCCATGCGTCGCGCCACTTGATCACCCGGCATCGTATCGTATAGAGCGTCGTAGAGCGGCCGCAAATACGGATCGACTTTATCCCGCATATCACCCGGCAGGAAACCAAGTCGCTCGCCCGCTTCGACTGCCGGCCGCGATAAAATAATCCTGTCTATTTGTCCGGTATTCATCATTGCAACCGCAGCGCAGACAGCCAGATAGGTCTTACCGGTCCCGGCCGGACCAAGCCCGAAGACGAGATCGCGCTCCGTTATCGCTTCAATGTACCGTGCTTGAGTTGGCGATCTCGGCGCGATGCGTTTTTTCCAAGTCTGAATAATCGGCTGGTCGTCGCTCGACGCATCAAGCCCCCCACGGGCCATGCGAAGGGCGGCGTCCACCTCCGCCGCATCGACCGATTGACCCTTTGTCAATCGCCGGTACAGCGCATCGAGCGCGCTGCGCGCGATATCCGTCGCATCAACAGGTCCAGTAATGGCGAGATGGTTACCCCTGCTGATCAATGACACACCGAGCCTATTTTCTATTTGGGCAAGATGCTTGTCATGCTCACCATAAAGCTGCGGCAATAAACGGTTATCGTCGAATTTCACGTGGACAGCGTCACCTTCGCTGGGTGTGGTCATCGGTCTCATGCTAACGCGCTCTGAGGTGTCGCTACGGCAGTAGTATCCGTCGGCTCGGCAATAGCGCCCCGCAAACTATTGGTCAGAACCTCTTCGATCCGAATATCGGCGACATAGCCAATTCGATGCTTGGGCCCCGTGAAATGAACCGGATGCAAGAATGGCGAACGGCCGACGAGCTGACCTTCCTCTCGCCCCTCACCTTCGATCAAGACCGATAGCGTCTTGCCCATCTGTTCACGGTTGAAAGCGTCCTGTTGCACGCGCAACAATTGCTGCAGGGATTCCAATCGATCCCGGCGAATTTCTTCCGGTACATGATCTTCGGCGGCGGATGCTGGTGTGCCCGGACGCGCACTGTATTTGAACGAATAGGCTTGGACGTAGCCGATATCGTTCACCAACCGCAATGTCGCCGCGAAATCTTCATTGCTCTCGCCCGGAAATCCGACGATGAAATCTGAAGACAGTGCTATATCGGGCCGCGCCGAACGGAGGCGGTCGACAAGACGGCGATACTCGTCGGCGGTATGCCGCCGGTTCATTGCCGCCAAAATGCGATCCGAGCCGGATTGCACAGGCAAATGCAGAAACGGCATTAGCTGAGGAACATCTCGATGCGCCTCGATTAATTCGTCATCCATGTCGCGGGGATGGCTGGTGGTGTAGCGAAGCCGCCACAAACCGTCGATCTCCGCAAGCCGGCGGATCAATCGGCCCAATCCCCAATCCCGACCATCCGGCCCCAATCCGTGGAAGGCATTGACGTTTTGGCCCAAGAGCGTGATCTCGCGACTACCCGACGCCACCAAGCGTCGCGCCTCCGCCACAATGGCCTCGACCGGTCGCGATTGCTCGGCCCCTCTCGTATAAGGGACGACACAGAATGTGCAAAACCGGTCGCAGCCTTCTTGAATGGTCAAGAACGCGGAGACACCTTGCGGCGCACTTTCCTCGGGTAAATGATCGAATTTATCTTCGGCCGGAAAGTCGATATCAATCGCCGGACCACTGTCATCCCGAAGCACCTGTTCCACTAAGGCCGGTAGGCGGTGATACGTTTGCGGCCCCAAGACGATATCGACGTAGGGTGCCCGCGCCAAGATTTCCTCGCCCTCCGCTTGCGCCACGCAACCGGCAACGGCGATCAGCATCCGGCCGCCATCCGTCTCTCGTTTTTCCGCTTGCAACTGACGCAGGCGACCCAGCTCGGAATAAACCTTTTCCGCCGCTTTTTCACGAATATGACAAGTGTTGAGGACGACGATATCGGCATCATTTGGCACGTCTGACGGCGCATAGCCGGAACTCGCCAGCGAATCCACCATACGCGCGGAGTCGTAGACGTTCATCTGGCAACCGAAAGTTTTGATGAAGTACTTTTTTGCCAACGTCAGGCGCTCTGAACGCGGACGATAGCCACTGCCCCAGGAGTCATTGATGCAAAAAGCGCTGTGCGCCCGTAGTTTCTACAATCTTCCATCTTACCCTAACACCGGAACATCAACGCTTTCAAGCGGTCGTCGTCGCATTGGGCGGCGGGGCGAGGACGCGGGTGTCATCGCCCCGACCGGCAATCGACCTGGAAAATCCACTCGTTATCGCGCGTTCGCAGTGGCGTGCCAATTCTTTCCGGGAATCAAAACCCTCCAGCGTCACCGCATCGTGAACGGTTATCTCGACCTTAAAGCGTCCCAATCCAAGCAATTGCCAAAAATGCGGAGCAAAATCCATATCACCATACCAAGCGTAGAGTGGTCGCATTAAACGTCCGAGCGGAAGTCCGTCGAGACGTGTATAGGCGATGGAAATCGGTTGTACCGGCACGGGACGCCTATTCGCTTCAAGCTCAGCGGCGCTGAACAAACTGCTCTTGAATGGCAGGATCGTTGTCCCGTCACTGCTCGTGCCCTCCGGGAAAAATATAAGCCTATCACCACTTGAAAGCCGCGACGTCAATTCTTCCCGGTGCTTGCGGGCGTGACGCGGGTTACGTTCGATGAATACGGTGCGCTGGAGCGTCGCCAGAAATCCAAATATTGGCCACTGGCGAATATCGGCGCGAGAAACAAAACTACCGTCGATGACAGAACCTATCGCGATCACATCGAGATATGAGATATGGTTCGAGACAAACAGGGCCGGACCCTCAACTAAAGATCCTCCTGCCACGGTTACATCCATACCAATCGTGCGGCGGCACCAACGGAGCCAAATTTTCGGTAGCCAACGCGCCATATTCGTCCGCAGCGCCAAGGCGGGACCCTGTACCACGACAATGAATACCGTAAGCCCCACCAGAAGAAAGAGCCTATTAACAGCTAAACTCGTCGATCTAGTCATTCCGCCGCCACTGGCCTCCCGTCATGTGTCGAGCAAAGAAAGCAATCTGTTCAAATACCAGTTACCATACCACTCGATGCGACCGCACCGCTCAACAAGGATCCAAACGTCGATCCTCCCGAATTGATAGTCCACAACAGCATTATCGCCAACCGCAAACGCAGGCCGTTAACATGGAAACGCAAAGAAAGAACATGACAGCGCCGAGAGTTTTTCCAGCTGGGAGCTAGGAAAGAGGACCGTTTCAGGAACGTTTTAACAGCGTACCGCTAATATAAACCTTATTTGGCATCTTTATCTCGACCCAATGGCACCGCATAAAGTTCGAGTTTGTGATCTACCAACTTGTAGCCAAGCTGTCGCGCCACTTCACGCTGCAACGCCTCGATCTCGTCGTTCGTGAACTCGATCACCTCGCCGGATTCGATGTCAATCAGATGATCGTGATGCTGTTCGGAGGATTCCTCGTAGCGCGAGCGGCCATCGCCGAAATCGTGGCGGTCCAAAATACTCGCCTCTTCGAACAGGCGTACCGTGCGATATACGGTGGCAATGCTGATCTTTGGATCGATCGCCGTCGCCCGTTGATAGAGGAGTTCAACATCCGGGTGATCTTCGGACTCCGATAGAACGCGCGCAATGACCCGGCGCTGACCGGTCATTTTCAGCCCTTTTTCGGAACAAAGACGTTCGATGCGTTGGGAATCCAACATCCATCAACTACCGTCTGAATTAAACAAATTCTGCGAAAGGGTCACGAGGCGGACGGGATTAACCGCGCCCTCGCCGAGATCGCGTCCCCAAACCAATTTCTTTCGCCAACCTGCTGCGCTGTTTCGCGTAGTTCGGCGATACCATCGGATAGTCCGGTGGCAATCCCCAGCGTTCCCGGTACTCTTCCGGCGTCAAATTATACGCCGTTTTCAGATGCCGCTTCAGCATCTTGAGCTTCTTACCGTCCTCGAGACAGATGATATAGTCCGGCGTAACCGACTGTTTTGCGGGTATGGCCGGTACGGGACGATCCGCTCTTGGCTCCTGTTCGGCGCCTACGCTGGCAAGGCTCTTGTAAACACGCTCAATCAAATCGGGCAGATCACTGACCGCCACGGTATTGTTCGATACGTGAGCCGCGACAATTTCCGACGTTAGACCGAGCAGTTCCTCGCGGTTATTATCCTCTTGCGACGATTCGGACATAGTGTGCTTCCTGTTTCCCGATGGACCCTCGGCGCCGTCCTCTTTTTAGATGGGACAAATGATAAAGCTTCCATGGGACCTGTATTCGTACAGTGTTTCCGATTATTACTTGGTAATCGGTTAATTTACACTCTATCAAACCGATATTCGACTCAGCAAGCTGTTTAGTCGTGAATCTTTACTAGTCGTTATTGCAGATCTGTTAGATCATAGGTCATCAGAATAGCCGCGACCCGGCGCCGATCCGCCCGGCGGTAATAGTTCGCCCTGCGCCCTGTCGGCCGAAAATGGAGTTTACGGTACAATGCGATGGCTCCCGGATTGTCTTCGCCGACTTCAAGATGGACAACGCGGGCACCCTCCGTGCGGGCAGCATCGAACGTCGCGCGCAGCAACGCGGTACCCACGCCTTGCCGGCGCCCGTCCGACAGCGTCCCTATTGATAATACCTCGGCTTCATCCAGGATGACACGGGCGATCAAGAATCCCATCGGGGTCCGGTCTGGACCGCCGAACGCGAGCAAACACCACGCGCCCGGTGTCCGCAGCAACGACGCAGCAACGACTTCCGGATAGGGTTCGTCGAAACTTTGTCCATAAATATGCGCGACGATTGGTAACTCGCCCAATGCAATTTCCCGAACATGGATGTCGTTCACGGGCGTCTCTTTCTGGGCGGTCCCACGTCCGGTGGCCTGAGATACATCGGTTCCGCCGCCATGATGTCTCCGGTGGCGAAGCGTTCCCCGGCAAGACGCGCGACCCAGGTCGCATCCGGTAACACCGGACCACCCGTCAATTCAATATCCCGTCCTGCCGCTCGTAAAACGGTCGCCGCCCGTTCGCCTGCATCGCCCGCGATCCGCAACGATTGATCGGGAAAGAGGTCAGGCAGTGTCGCTTCCTCAACAGCGGCCGGCTTTGAGGCCGGACATCCGTTCTTATCAAAATATTGGACGTAGATGTCGGCGCGTTTTGTCTCTAACGCGACCAGCATGCCTCGGGTCTGCGGACCTTGAGCGCGTGCGATGGCTTCGAAAGTCGTCACACCGGCGAGCGGCACGGACGCAGCAAGTGAAAGTGCCTGAGCGGTCGAGAGAACAATTCGCACACCAGTATAAGCGCCGGGCCCCACGGTAGAAGCGATCAGATCCAGGTCCATCGCTTTCCGGCCTGCCGCCGATAAGACGCGCTCGATCATCGGAACCAGCGCTTCGGCTTGACCCCGCGCCATCTCTTCATATTGCCGGGAGATAATTTCTTCGTCGTGACAGATCGCTGCCGAGCAGGCGGCAGTAGCACAGTCGATACCGAGAACATACATGTCGCCGTGCCCCCCTAGCGGCAATCAGGCGAAAGAACAGATCTCGTCGAATTCGAACCGCGGCAGTCGGGTACTAACAGTGGAAGGATCACCATATCCCAAGCAACAAAGGAAATTCGATCGAAACGTGGTATCCGCCAAGAACAGCTCGTCCACCTTGTCGTTATCGAAACCCGACATGGCACCAAAATCGAGCCCCATGGCGCGCGCCGCCATCATTAAGTAAGCCCCTTGCAGCGAGCTGTTCCGGAGCGCCGTAGTTTGAATCAGGGACTGGTTTCCGGTGAACCAGGATTTTGCATCCCCATAGGGGAAAAGCCGCGATAAGTGTTCCGCAAATTCCAAATCGTAGGCCACGATTGCCATGACCGGCGCAGTTAACACCTTGTCGACATTGTTTGATCCGAGAGTGGGCCGAAGTTTTTCCTTGCCTTCGTTGCTGGTGATGAACACCAACCGCATCGGCAGACAATTCCCGCTCGTCGAGCCGAGAATCGCTAAATCATAAACCTGACGCAACACGGCTTCATCAACCGGCCGGTCAATCCAGGCTTTTTGCGACCGCGCGTTGTTAAATAACAGGTCCAGTCCGTTTTGATCGAGCATCGAGCCTCTCCGTTTCCGGCGTCGTCCATCGCAAATGTGCATAATGACTTGTCGCTATGGGCGAGACGGCGGTAATCTTCGTTTCGTGAATACGTGCTTGCCGCAATTGTGCGCCGAACGCAACCTTCGGCGCTTCATCCTTCTCTGTGCTGCCGTCATGCTCTGGGGCTTTTTTCGGAGCACGGCGCTTGCGGCTGATTCCGCCGTCATTTTAATGTACCACCGATTTGGTGAAGCCGATCACGCGCAGACGAATATCACCATCGAACAATTCGAGCGGCATTTAGCGGAACTGGAAAATTCAAAATATACCGTCCTGCCAATTCCCGAGATTCTACGTAAGCTAAAATCCGGCACGCCCGTGCCGGAGCGAACGATCGGCATTTCCATCGATGATGCCTTCTTGTCGGTCTTCACGGAAGCCTACCCGCGCCTGAAGCAACGCAACCTGCCCTTCACCTTATTCGTCGCGACTCAACCCGTCGACCGAAAATTACCGGATTATATGAACTGGGATCAAATTAGAGAGCTGCGAGACGCTGGTGTTACGATCGGCAGCCAAACCCACACCCATCTTCATATGGCGCGGCGCGGTCCCACCGATAGCCGCATGGACGTGGAAGCGGCGAACAAACGCTTCGTCGCGGAATTGGGACAAGCCCCTAAGCTCATGGCATATCCTTATGGCGAAGCGGGTTTAGCGTCGATGACGGTGGTCCGCGACCTCGGTTTCGAGTTCGCCTTCGGGCAACATTCGGGCGTTCTGCACAAGAACAGCCCACCGTATTTCCTGCCGCGGTTCGCTTTCAACGAAG
>JABJCS010000460.1 GCA_018665505.1 Alphaproteobacteria bacterium | reverse complement strand
TCTGTACTTGCGACACCCGGATCGAGCCCGGACAGGTACGCTACACCCAATGGCTGAACGCCAAAGGCGGCATCGAAGCCGACCTGACCATTGCGCGATTGACCAGCGATGCCTTCCTAGTGGTCACCGGCGCCGCAGCTGCGTCGCGCGATTATGCATGGCTGAAACGGCATATCGGAGAGCGTCGAGCTGTCGCGACGGACGTAACTTCGGGAATATCTTCCCTTGGTCTAATGGGACCACAATCCCGTGAGGTCCTTGCGGCGCTTTGCGGAGAAGACGTCTCCGACAATGCGTTGCCGTATCGCGGCGCTTTGGAGATGGAGATCGGTTACGCACCCGTACGTGCCGTACGCATTAGTTATATGGGCGAGCTGGGATACGAGCTATACATGGCCACGGAGTTCGCACAGCATCTTTTCGACCGTATGATGGAGACGGGAGAAGATTTCGGCCTAACAATGGCGGGCTATCACGCGATGGACTCGCTACGACAGGAAAAAGGCTTCCGCCATTGGGGTCATGATATCGGTATAGAAGACACGCCTTTCCAGGCAGGGCTTGGCTTTGCTATCGATTGGAATGCGGATTTCATCGGCCGGAGCGTCCTCGAGCCCGAACGCGGCAAACCGCTCGATCGACGCCTTGTTCAATTCCAGCTTACCGATCCAGATGCCCGTATGTATCACGATGAGCCCATCTTTCGGGACGGCGTACGTGTCGGCTACACCACGTCGGCGTCCTATGGGCATGCGATGGGTGCCGCTGTGGGCATGGGATATGTGTCGGAGCCGGACGGTGTCACCAAGGATTGGATCGATAGCGGCAATTGGTCGATCGAAATCGCCTCCGATCCCGTGTCCGCACGGGCGCAACTCGCGGGCTTTTACGATCCCAAAGGTGACCGGATGAAGGGCTAGCCGCCTTCTTTAAAAACGTGCCAACACAAGGTCCCGTAAACGAAGGCCGCAACCATGAGAAAGAACGGTGCGAGCGCCCGCGCTTCTTCCAACGGCGCCTCCGTAAAAATCATGAAATATGTGGCTGCGAATATGGTCGCCACCAAACCCGCGACGATGGGGGCGGAAAGTAGGAGGAAGGCCAAAATGGCCACGATTTCGACAAAACGCGGCATAAGAGCGATTTCAGCCCGCCAAAGGTACGCTTGGCAAGCCTTGGCGGATAATTCCCACCACGCTACGTTCCTAGATACGCAATTTTGACCGTAAGGAGATCGTCATGGCGCAGCCGCCGGAAGAAGCCCTGATCGGGTTACCACGGGAAGAGAAACTGGAGACGGTGCTCACCGGCCAGTATTTCGAGGCCATGGACAATCTCGTGCGTACTTTCGCCATCCGACCCGACGACACCATGGTGTTCCTGGCGGACCGCAAGCTCGACCCCCGCGTCATCCACGCGATCTGCGGGCTTGCGCGCTCGCGCGGCGTGAAACCGACGGTGATCATGGCCGACAGCAGCCAGGCGACGGAAATTCCGGCCGAGCTGCGCCCCTTGGTGGAGGCCGCCAGTTTCGTCGTCTCTACTTGGTTCTGCTCGATCATCGATCCCTTTTGCATCAAGATGCGCAAGGAGAAGGGCCAACGATGGGTGAAAATCACCTATTTCCGCGACTTGGACCTATTGAAGACACCGCAGGCTCGTTTCCCCATCGACATCGTCGGTGAAATCATCCGACAAACTGCCGAGATGTTCCCGAAGGGGCAAGATTTCGACCTGAAATTCGGCGATCCGCGCGGCACCGACCTCACCATCAAATACACGGCGCAAATGCGCGACAATTTGCTGAAATCCAACCGCTGGCGCGGACATATGACGGCGGACGAGCCCGGATGCTACGTCCACTATCTGCCCTGCCATGGCCCCAACGTTTACGACCGGACCTCCGTCGACGACGACGATTCAGTCCAAGTAGAGACCAACGGCGTGGTGATCCCCTATTGGGCGGTCGGCTTCGAGAAGCCGTTCGAAAATCCGCCTCGGGTCATTTTCAAGGACGACTTAATCACCGAAGTCGAGGGCAATTCGGAGGAAGCGGCCATCCTGCGCGACATGCTGGTCGGCGGACAGTTGATCGAGCTTGGCTGCGGCTTCAACCCGAAAGCACCGCGGCACACGATCTACCCGGCGGGCTCGAACTCCGTCGGCGCGCTGCATTTCGGCATCGATCTCGCGAAGCCGAACGATTACATCCGCAAGATGATGCCGGAATGGGAAGAACCGCCGGTTCATATGGATTTGATCACCTTCGACTCAACCGTGGCGGCGGGCAACACCACCCTCATCGACAAGGGTTTCTTGAATGCCCTCAACGCACCGAGCGTGGTGGAAATGGCGTCGCAATTCGGCGACCCGGTGGATTTATTGCAAAACTGGCCGGATTAGCGGGCTAGCGCCGCCCCCACTCCAAGACGGCCACGGCAATGAAGGCCAGCGCGGTAAGCAGGACAAAGACGGCAGTGTATTGCCCGGTCCAATCGAGTGCCGCGCCGCAGAGCAGCGGTGTGGCACAGACGCCGCCATACATGAATACCTGACCGCCGCCCGTGACTTCGGCGGCACGGCCTTCAGGCGCCAAGCGGGCCAATTCAGCAAACAGCAGTCCAACCCAACCATTGCCGAAAGCGCCGGTGACGGCGATTGCCAAATACATTGTCCAGAGCGGCCAATCGGCGCTGAAATTGGCGATGGCGATCACACCGACCCCCATGCCCGCCGCTGAGATCACCAACAGCAGAGCTGTTTCCACGCGGCGCTCGGCGATGGACCCCAGAGCGATACGCGCGACGACACCGGAGACATTGATGATCGCGAACGCATAGCCCGCTTCGGTCGTCGACATTCCAGCTTCGCGCCAGAGATAAACCGCGAGATAGGCTAGTAAGGCGACTTGGCTGCCAGCGAACAATGCGCCGGCCACGGAAGTGGCGGCGACCTGCCGTCCCGCGAGTGAGAGGCGTAACGATTCCATCATGCCGCCTGATGGCTTCGGCTGAGCTGCGGATTTCGTCGGCCCGCCGAGACCGCCCACACCTGCAATGATAAAGAACAACAGCGCCATGGCCGGCACCACCGCGAACGCGGCCTGCCATCCCCAGAGCAACGCCAGCGGCGGCAAGATCAAGCCCGCCAGAATACCCCCGAGCGGAGTCGCGCATTGCTTCAGCGAAAACAAAAAAGGCTGCCATCCGGGCGGCGATATCCGCACCAAGACGACACTTCCCACCGGATTCATCGGCCCGGTCGCCAAGCCGAACAACGCCGCCGACAGGAACGCAAGCCACGGGTGCGCACCGATAAAGGCGAGACTGCCGAGAACCACCGCGACCATCATCGCGCGAAATGCCCACGCCGCTCCCCAATGCGCCATCATCCATCCGGACATCAGCCCCGACACACTCGCAAAAGCATAAATGACCGCGAACAGATAGCCGATCCATTCCGGTGGAATGCCGACATCGCCCGCCACGTCCGGGGCGATAATCGTAATCCCGTATGTCGACATTACGATCATGCTCTGCATCAGCACGATGGCGACCAGCGGTACGAGAACAGGTTTTTCCAGAAGATCGCGCATGATGGTTTACTTGGATTACGGAGAGCGCATATAAACAGGCCTTCCAGTTTTGTCGACGCTCAAATCCGATGGATAATTTTTACTCCGAAGACTTGGCCTATTGTCATCACGTTGGGTTTTCCAATCCACGACTGCCCGGCGCGGTCATTGGTGCGCTACGAGAGAACGGCATTGCGGATGGCTTGATCGTCGATCTCGGGTGCAACGGCGGGCACCTTTTAGCGGCACTTACCCAATCGGGCTACGGTACGATCGGCGTCGGTCTCTCTGCAGCTGCCTTGGCATTGGCGGAAAAACTGGCGCCCAGCGCGATACTATATCATGGCGATGTTGCCGGATTCACCTTGCCCAAGTGCGCGGCTATCGCGGCACTCGGTGAAGTGCTCTGTTACACCTCGGAAGCGGGGAGTGATACACTCGCGAATGACGATTTTCTTCAATCCAGCTTTACCGCTCTCCCACC
The DNA here is from genome assembly GCA_018665505.1 of Alphaproteobacteria bacterium. The sequence goes on along the minus strand of JABJCS010000460.1, from coordinate 797 downwards.
TGGCGGTGTGCTGATGTTCGATATCGTCATCCGCGACAACGCCAATCCGTTCCACTACCGTCGTCGCCACACGGGCAAAGATTGGCGTATTGACCATACGGTGAGCGAAGACCTTCGCATGCATCGTCTGCGTCGGGATATCGTGCTCGACCGACACATTGATGGAAGTTGGAGGCGATCTCGAGAGACGCACTGGCTTAATATACATTGCAAATCAGACCTTATAACCAGGCTCAGACAAGTGGGATTCGAGACCGCTGTCTCGAACAGAATTGGCGACGTCGAGATGCTGCCGCGCCGGACAGCCTTTATCTGCCGGAAACCGACGTGCTAAAACACTTCCAACCAATTCAGACGAGACAGGGAGTTTCCGGACAATGCGCTATCTCCACACCATGGTACGGGTGAAAGACCTCGACAAAGCACTCGATTTTTACTGCACCAAGCTCGGCATGGTGGAAACCCGCCGCACAGAGAGCGAGAAGGGCCGCTACACTAATCTTTTCCTCGCCGCGTCCGAAGACAAAACGAATGCCGAGGCCACGAAAGCACCGGTATTGGAGCTGACTTATAACTGGGATACTGAGGATTATACGGGTGGCCGGAACTTCGGTCATCTCGCGTTCGAGGTCGATGATATCTATCAGCTATGCGCCGACCTTCAGGCCTCCGGCGTCACAATTAATCGCCCGCCCCGTGATGGTTACATGGCCTTCATCCGTTCGCCCGACGGCATCTCCATTGAGCTGCTGCAAAAAGGCGGCGCCAAGGAAGCGGCCGAGCCCTGGCAATCGATG